>NZ_SDIG01000011.1:0-77179 GCF_004122755.1 Streptomyces sp. TM32 | reverse complement strand
GTCACGGGGGTGGCGCCGGGGCGTCGTCGGGGGGCGGTGCGGTGTCCGGGCGGACGACCGCCACCCGGTAGCCCTCCCCCGTTGCCCGTACGTCCACCCATGCGCCGTGGGGGTGGCCGCAGCGGCGTTCGCAGCCGGACCAGTGGACGGGCAGGCCGTCCGGGACGGCAGTGGGGGGAGCGCCGGGGATGCGGGCGCCCGCGGCGACGGCGGCCGCGGCGTCGGCGCGGACGTCGGTGAGCGACTTGGCGCAGCCGGGGCGGCCGGTGCAGGCGCCGAGGCGGTGCCAGGGAGAGGCCGGGTCGGTGATCAGTCCGGCGGTCGCCAGCGCGGACAGCCGGGCGGCGGCCGAGTCGGCCGGCAGTCCGGGGAGGACGATGCCGCGCCAGGGGGTCAGCCGCAGCGTGCCGCGGCCGTCGTCGGCGGCGACGGCGGTCAGCAGTTGCCACTGGGCGAGCGTCAGCCGGCCCAGCGGTGCCAGGACACAGAGCGACGCCGTGCCGTCGGGGCCGTCGACGATCCCGGGGGCCGCGGAGCGGGGGGACGGCGGGGAGGTGGGCGTCGGTGCCTGCGTCACATATGTGGGGGTGATGCCGGTTTCGTGCAGGTGTGCCGCCACCTCCCGGGCGGTCAGCGGCTGTTCGGCGGGCAGTTCACGGACCCGCCAGGCGCCGCTGCCGCGCGCCGCCGCGGCGGTCAGGAAGGCCTCGGCGGCGCCGAGCGCGGCCCGCGGGGCGTCCGGGCCGGCGATCCGCAGCGCCGCCGGATCGTCGCCGACCCGCAGCAGCGCGGTGCCCCCGGGCCCGGCGGGTGCCGCGGCCCGGTCCGCTTCTGCGACCAAGCTCACATCCCCGCCGAGCGTCGCCACGTCACCCCGGCCGTCGTCCAGGACGAAGAGGAAGCGGCCCGACAGCGCGCTCGCCCGCTCGCTCGCACAGAGCAGTCCGTCCAGCTCACCGGCCCATCGGCGCACATCGGCAGGGGTGTTGCGGTCCAGTCCGGCCAGGGGGGAGGCGAGGATGTTGCGGACGCGTTCGTGGCGCGCGGAGGGCAGGAGTCCGGCATCGCGCAGCAGGGCGGCCAGCTCGGCGCCGCAGCCGTCGGGCAGGCCGCGGAGCTCTACGTTGCCGCGTGAGGTCAGCGAGAGGTGGCCGTCGCCGAGCCGGTCCGCGGCGGTGGCCAGCGCCTGCGCCTGATGGGCCGTCAAGTCTCCTGCGGGCAGCCGCACTCGGGCGAGGTTCCCGTCGGCGGCGGAGTGCAGCCGCAGCGCTCCCGGGCAGGCGTCACCGCGGTCCCGTATGGGCGGTTCGGCCCCTTGGGGGCGTATCGAGGGGGAGGGCGGCATGGCGGCGAGCATACCTACGACGGCGCACGCCGGAACCGGCCCCGGACCCCCCTCACCCCCACCCGGGGCCGGCCGTCGCAAAGGCCCGCTTACCTCCCCCGGGTGCAGCCCTTACTATGCAGGTCGGTGGGTCGGCTGATCCGCCGGACGCCAGCGACGGCGTGGGGTCGTGCGACCCCAGGGAGGAAGCCCGGTGCAAATCCGGCGCGGTCCCGCCACTGTGAACCCGGCAGGCGCCGGGTGAGTCAGGAACTCCCGCCGTCCCTACGACCACCCGGGGCGCGGACACCCCGAGGAAGGCCTGCGCTCGCATGCTTCTGCTGCTGTCGACCTCCGACACCGACCTGCTCAGCGCCCGCGCGGCCACGGGCCCGGTGCCGTACCGGCTCGCCAACCCCGCCCGCCTGGACGTCGACGGGCTGCCGGCCCTGCTGGAGGGCGTGGACCTCGTCGTCGTACGCCTCCTGGGCGGCATCCGCGCCTGGCAGGAGGGCCTGGACCTGCTGCTCGCCGAGGACCAGCACCGGCCCGTCGTCGTGCTCACCGGTGAACAGGCCCCCGATGCTCAGCTCATGGAGCAGTCCACGGTCCCGGTCGGCATCGCGGCCGAGGCGCACGCCTACCTCGCGCACGGCGGCCCCGCCAACCTCGACCAGCTCGCCCGCTTCCTCTCCGACACGGTGCTGCTGACCGGCCACGGCTTCGAGCCGCCGGCGCCCGCCCCGTCCTGGGGGCCGCTGGAGTGGGAGTCCCGCAACGACAGCGGCCCGCTGATCGCGGTGCTCTACTACCGCGCCCACCACATGAGCGGCAACACCGGGTTCGTGCGGACCCTCTGCGAGCAGATCGAGGCCGCGGGCGGCCGGGCCCGCCCGCTCTTCGTCGCCTCCCTGCGCGCCCCCGAGCCGGAGCTGATCGAGGCCTTGGGAGCCGCCGACGCCCTGGTCACCACGGTCCTCGCCGCGGGCGGCAGCAAGCCGGCGGACGCCTCCGCCGGCGGGGACGACGAGGCCTGGGACGCCGGTGCGCTGGCCGCGCTCGACGTCCCCATCCTCCAGGCCCTGTGCCTGACCGGGCCGCGCAGCGCCTGGGAGGAGAACGACGAGGGGCTGTCCCCGCTGGACGCCGCCTCGCAGATCGCGGTGCCCGAATTCGACGGCCGTCTGATCACCGTTCCGTTCTCCTTCAAGGAGGTCGACGAGGACGGTCTGCCGGTGTACGTGGCCGACCCCGAGCGCGCGTCCCGGGTCGCCGGGATCGCCGTCCGCCACGCCCGGCTGCGCCATGTCCCGGCCGCCGAGAAGCGCCTCGCGCTGGTGCTGTCCGCGTACCCGACCAAGCACTCCCGGATCGGCAACGCGGTCGGCCTGGACACCCCGGCCAGCGCCGTCGCGCTGCTGCGCCGGCTGCGGGCCGACGGCTACGACTTCGGCGCCGAGGAGGTCCCCGGTCTGGAATCCGGCGACGGCGACGAGCTGATCTACGCCCTCATCGAGGCCGGTGGCCACGACCAGGAGTGGCTCACCGAGGAGCAGCTCGCCCGCAACCCGGTCCGCATCCCGGCCGCCGACTACCGGCGCTGGTACGCCACCCTCCCGCAGGAGCTGCGCGACTGTGTCGAGCAGCACTGGGGCCCGCCGCCCGGCGAGATGTTCGTCGACCGCAGCCGCAACCCCGAGGGCGACATCGTGCTGGCCGCCCTGCGCCGCGGCAATCTGCTCGTCCTCATCCAGCCGCCGCGCGGCTTCGGCGAGAACCCGATCGCGATCTACCACGACCCCGATCTGCCGCCCTCGCACCACTACTTGGCCGCCTACCGCTGGATCGCCGCCGCCGAGGACGACGGCGGATTCGGCGCACACGCCATGGTCCACCTGGGCAAGCACGGCAACCTGGAGTGGCTGCCCGGCAAGAACGCCGGGCTGTCCGCCGCCTGCGGCCCGGACGCCGCCCTCGGCGACCTCCCCCTCGTCTACCCCTTCCTGGTCAACGACCCCGGCGAGGGCACCCAGGCCAAGCGCCGGGTGCACGCCACCCTCGTCGACCACCTCGTCCCGCCGATGGCCCGCGCCGAGTCCTACGGCGACATCGCGCGCCTGGAGCAGCTGCTCGACGAGTACGCGGCGATCTCCGCCATGGACCCGGCCAAGCTGCCCGCGATCCGCGCCCAGATCTGGACGCTGATCCAGGCCGCCAAGCTCGACCACGACCTGGGCATGGACGAACGCCCCGACGACGAGGGCTTCGACGACTTCCTGCTGCACGTCGACGGCTGGCTGTGCGAGGTCAAGGACGCCCAGATCCGCGACGGACTGCACGTCCTGGGCGGCGCGCCGACCGGCGAGGCGCGGGTGAACCTCGTGCTGTCGATCCTGCGCGCCCGGCAGATCTGGGGCGGTACCTCGGCGCTGCCCGGTCTGCGCGAGGCGCTCGGGCTGGACGAGTCCGCGGCCACCCGGACCACCGCCGACGAGGCGGAGGAGAAGGCCCGGGCCCTGGTCCAGGCGATGGAGGACGCCGACTGGGACCCGGCGGCGGTGGCCGGCGCCGCCGCGGGCCATCCGTCCGCGGTCGCCGACATCCTCGACTTCGCCGCCCGCCAGGTCGTCCCGCGCCTGGCCGCCACCACCGACGAGATCGACCACGCGGTGCACGCGCTGAACGGCGGCTTCGTCCCGGCCGGTCCCTCCGGCTCCCCACTCCGCGGCCTGGTCAACGTCCTCCCGACGGGCCGCAACTTCTACTCCGTCGACCCGAAGGCCGTGCCCTCCCGTCTCGCCTGGGAGACCGGCCAGGCCCTCGCCGACTCCCTGCTGGAGCGCTACCGGAGCGACAACGGCGACTGGCCGCAGTCGGTCGGCCTGTCCCTGTGGGGCACCAGCGCGATGCGCACCAGCGGCGACGACGTGGCCGAGGCCCTCGCGCTGCTGGGTGTCCGCCCCGTCTGGGACGACGCCTCGCGCCGGGTCAACGGACTGGAGCCGATCCCGCTCGCCGAGCTGGGCCGTCCCCGCGTCGACGTCACGCTGCGCATCTCCGGCTTCTTCCGCGACGCCTTCCCGCACGTCATCGGCCTCCTCGACGACGCGGTACGGCTGGTCGCCGGCCTGGACGAGCCCGCGGAGTCCAACTTCGTCCGCGCCCACGCCCAGGCCGACCTGGCCGCGCACGGCGACGAGCGGCGCGCCACCACCCGCATCTTCGGCTCCCGCCCGGGGACGTACGGCGCGGGCCTGCTCCAGCTGATCGACTCCCGCGACTGGCGCACCGACGCCGACCTCGCCGAGGTGTACACCGTCTGGGGCGGCTACGCCTACGGCCGCGGCCTCGAAGGCCGCCCGGCCCGGGAGGAGATGGAGACCGCCTACAAGCGCATCGCGGTCGCCGCCAAGAACACCGACACCCGCGAGCACGACATCGCGGACTCCGACGACTACTTCCAGTACCACGGCGGGATGGTCGCCACCGTCAAGGCGCTCAAGGGCAAGGCGCCCGAGGCGTACATCGGTGACTCGACCCGGCCCGAGACGGTCCGCACCCGCACCCTGGTCGAGGAGACCTCGCGGGTCTTCCGCGCCCGGGTGGTCAACCCCCGCTGGATCGAGGCGATGCGGCGCCACGGCTACAAGGGCGCCTTCGAACTCGCCGCCACCGTGGACTACTTGTTCGGCTACGACGCCACCACGGGCGTGGTCGCCGACTGGATGTACGACAAGCTCGCCCAGGCCTACGTCCTGGACCCGGAGAACCGCGCGTTCCTCCAGGAGGCCAACCCCTGGGCCCTGCACGGCATCGCCGAACGTCTCCTGGAGGCCGAGTCCCGCGGGATGTGGGAGAAGCCGGACGCCGAGACGCTGGCGGCGCTGCGGGAGGCGTTCCTGGAGACCGAAGGGGAGCTGGAGGGCGAGGACTGACCCGGTCGCGAGGACTGACCCGGGCGCGGAGCCGCCCCGGCCGGGGGGCCGGGGCGTCCCCGTACCCCGGGCGGCACCGCTGGCGCTGACGCCGCACATCCCGATGCCGGCCGTCGCGACGACGGCGGTGAAGCGGACCCGCATGCGCATGAATTCCCCCCGAGGTGATCGGTAGTTGGTCCGGGGGGCGGTGCGCCCGCCGAGTGCCCGACGTGAGGCCAGGGCGGCCCGGCACGGCCCCACCATGGGGAAAACCCCCTGATCATGGTGCGGATCGCCCCAGGTGTCGCCCCAGGTCTCTCCCGGGGTATCGCCCCAGGTGCGGTCGATGGTTGCCGGTGCGACGATTTGTGTGGGGGTGGTTCATGTGCTGCTTGGGGGGCGTACGAGGAGGCTTCCGGTGACCGGCACGAAGACATGGAACGCCGAGATCAGCATCACCGAGGACGACAGCGAGGTCCGGGCCGAGGCCCGGCTGCGTGGCAAGGAGGGCGGGCAGCTGGTCGGCCAGGGGTCGGCGCGCTGCAACCCCGCCGATGAGAACGTCCCCGACATCGGAGACGAGCTGGCGGTGGCACGGGCGATGTCCGACCTCAGCCATCAGCTGTTGCAGCGGGCCGCACACGACATCGAGGTGCACACGTCCCGCCCGGTGGAGCGGCTGCGCGTCTGACCGACGACGGCGACGCACCCGGTGCGGCGCCCGGTGGACCCGGCCCGCCAAAGCGGCCGGCGCCGGCCGGACGCCCGCCACTTGCGCCCGGACGCCTGGTCCTGCGCCCGGAATCGCTTCCTGCCCCCGGAAAGCGCTACTCCTGCACCCGGAAGTCCGGCCCGATCGTCAGCGTCACCGCGCCCGGAGCCGCCTGAGCCGACTCCGTGGCCTTGGTCCCCGGGAGGCGGGCGGCGAGCACCTCGCTCTGGATCTTGAGCGCGGCCGGGTACGTGAGGGTCGTCCTGTCCGCCGACGGGGCGTTGCCGGTGGCGACGACCGTGAAGCCGAGCTTGCGCAGCTGGTCGGCGGCGGAGGCGGCCCGGCCGGGGATGCCGGTGCCGTTGAGGACGCGGACCTGCACGGAGTGGGCGGTCACCGGGTTCTTGGCGGCCTCGGCGAGCTTCTTCTTCCCGGCGGCGCCGAGCTCCCGGTCGTGCGCGATATCGCTGAACAGCTGGGAAGCCTGGGGGTATTGCCAGATCACATTGGCCTTGTCGGTGGGGACGTCCGCCTCGCGGTAGTAGTTGGGGACGGTCACGAACGTGAGCCGGTCGGAGGGGATGTCCTTGACGGTCGAGGCCAGGTCGTAGAGCGGCTTGATGCCGGCCAGGGCCTTGTCGGTGGTGAGGGACTTGGTGGCCGAGTCCAGGAAATCGTAGAGCTCGCCGGGGCTGGTGAGCTTGGCCTGCGCCTTGGCGCCCAGGGCCTTCATGAACTCCTGCTGGCGGCCGATCCGGCCGAGGTCGGAGCCGTCGCCGACGCTGTAGCGGGTGCGGACGTAGCCCAGCGCCTTCTCGTCCCGGACGGTCTGGCAGCCCGCCCCCAGGTCCAGATGGGCCTTCTTGTCGTGGATGGCGTGCTTGGGGCAGACCTCTATGCCGCCCAGGGCGTTGACCATGCCCTTGAAGCCCTGGAAGTCGACCGAGGCGAAGTGGTCGACGCGCAGTCCGGTGTTCTTCTCGACGGTCTTGATGGTGCAGGCCGCGGCCTTGGTGATGTCCCCGGAGTCCCCGCCGATCGAGAACGCCTCGTTGATCTTGAAGTGGTGCGGGGACGACTGTGAGCCGTTGCCGCGGGTGCAGGCGGGGATCTGCACCCAGGAGTCCCGGGGGAAGGACAGCGCGGTGGCCCACTTCCGGTTGGCCGCGATGTGCACGAGCATCAGCGTGTCCGACTGCATGGTCGTCAGGCCCCGGCCGTATTTGGCATTGGCGCCGGCCCGGCTGTCCGAGCCGACGACCAGGATGTTCTTGGAGCCGGGGCTGAGATTGACCGGCCGGGCTCCGTCGATCCCGATGTCCGCGCCGTGGATGTTGCTGTCCAGGTGCTGATAGACCCACGCCCCGACGCCGGCGGTGCCGAGCACCAGCACGCCGAGCACGCCGCCGGTCCAGACGACGATGCGGCCGCGGCGGGTCATCCGTACCTTGTCCGGCCGGCCCGCCTTCCGGGAGCCGGCGCGGGAGCCGTCGGCCGAACCGGCCGGCCCGCGGCGCGAGGGGGCGCCGGACGTACGGGAGTTGCCGGGTCCGCGGGAGCCGTCACCGGCGGCAGGGGGCGCTCCGGGGGCGACGTCGGTGCCCCGCCGGGCCGTCTGCTGGTGCCTCTGCCTGTCATGCACGCCGGTGGCCCTTCTGGTCCTTCTGATGCTGCTGATGCGGGTGATGCCGTACGGGGGGAGGGGCGCTCGCGGCGGCCGGACGGGCCGGCGGGGCCGGCAGGGACGAAGGGGTCAGAGGCCGGTGCTGGGCAGGAGCAGGATCGACTCGGGGTCGTAACGCAGCCACTGCGGGCACGCACCGCCCGGCAGGGTCCGCAGCCGGCACCACAACTCGCCCGCCCCGTCCGTCCACCAGGCGTTGATCCGGCCCAATGTCCATCTGCCGTCCGGGTATTGGACCTCCACCGGCTGATAGACCCATCGCACCTCCGCCTCTGGAGGCGGGCAGTCCCAGGTCAGGAGTCCGCACCTCGTCGCCATCTCCCCCTTTGGACGCGCCTGTTGCGCAATGCGCGCATACTCTACCGGGAAGTTCTACAGACGTGTAGAAGTTGCCGGGTACGGGGCGGCTCACCGCGCGGTGCGCCGTGCCTGCCCGGTACGGGTCAAGGGTCAGTGTGCACTCAGAGCGGCGTTGCCGCCTTCAGAACAACGAACAGCGCGACGGCTGCGTTGAGCGCACACAGCGCGGAGGCGGCGGTGCCGGCCGCGGCGATCAGAGCCGCCAGGCCCGCCGGGGTCAGCGCCGGCGGCCAGGGGCGGGCCGGCGGCACGGGCCCGAGCAGCGCCGCCACCCGGCGCGGCACCGGCCCCGGTTCGGGCCCGGCGAAGTGCGCCAGCTCCGGGTGCGGTGCGGGCCGCGCGACCAGCGCCGCCCGGCCCACCGCCCGGGCGGTCAGCCGCCGGTCGCCCACCACCCGCGCGGCCTCCTCGTCCGCCCAGCGCTCGGTGGCGAAGGCGACCGCCGAACGCAGTGGCAGCAGCAGCGGGTTGACACAGCCGGCCAGGCGGACGGCGAGCAGCGCACGGTGGTGATGGCAGGTCAGGTGGGCGCGCTCGTGGGCGAACAGCGCGCGTACCTCGTCGCCGTCCAGGCTGCGCAGCATCCCGTGGGAGACCGCGATCCGGCCGGGCCTGGCGGGGCGCCCGGGCCGGGCCGGGGTGCCGGGCACGGCGTAGGCGTACGGATCGTCGTCCGGCAGCACCGCGGGGTCGGCGCCGGCCGGCAAGGCGTCCAGTGCGTGGTGGACGCGGGCCCGGACGCGGTGGTGCCGGCGCAGTGTGCTCCCGCACACGGTGAGCGCCGCGGTCAGCAGGGGGATCGCGGCGGTGCCGGCGACCTCGGCGAACGGGACCGCGGCCCGCACCTCCGGGTCCGACCAGCCGTCGGGCAGCGGATTGCCGGGCAGCTGGGCGGTGCCGACCACCACCAGCAGTCCCAGGCACAGGGTGCTGCACAGCCCGAGGACCGCGGCGAGCAGGGTCAGCAGCCGGGTGGTGGCCCGCGGATGGAGATGCTGTTCCGCGAGCCGGGCGATCGGCAGTGCGGTGAGCGGCAGGACGAGCGGCAGGAACACGAAGACGCCCACCGGTCAGCCTCCGCGTGCTTCGTCCGAGCCCCGGTCCGCGCCCGGGGCCCCTTCCGCGGCGCGGTCGAGGAGGGTGCGCAGCAGCTGCTCGTCCTGCGCGGAGAGGGTGGAGACGAAGCTGGTCAGGACGGCGTCCCGGTCCGGTTCGCCGTCCAGGACGCGGCGCATCCGCAGGGCGGCGAGCCCGGCCTCGTCGGCGGCCGGGCTCCAGAGGTAGGAGCGCCCGGACCGCTCGCGGGTGACGGCCTGCTTGGCGTGCAGCCGGGACAGGATCGTCATCACGGTCGTGTACGCGAGGTCGCCGCCGAGCCGTTCCTGCACCCAGGCGGCACCGGCCGGGCCCGGCGCGCGGTGCAGCGCGGCCAGCACCTGGGCCTCCAGCTGGCCCTGCCCGCGCCGGCGGGCGCGCTCGCGTCCACCGCCGCCGCACTCCTCCGGTTCCGGCGCTGCCCGGCCGGGGTCCCCCGCACCGCCCGGCGGCCTTCCGAAGGACTTCCCGCCCATGCCGTCGCCTCCCGTCGCGCCGGATGTCCCGAGGGCCGGGACGCCGCAGCATCCTACTGAGCGGCCGGATCCGGCCACCGACGCCGCCCGCCCCGGAGCCCGCCGCGGCCGACCCCTTCAGCGTACTTTTACACCCCTGTAGATGGTGCGGGACTCCGGCCTCCAGCCTCCGGACTCTGGGCTACGGACTACGCACTGCGGCCTCCGGACCACGGCCTCCGGACCGACCGGCATGCAGGCCGTACGTGGCGATCCGCGCACGCCGTATACGGCGATATCTGCCCAGAGCTACCCATAGGGCTCGTACGGGGATGCACTACGCCCACTCGGGGTACCGTGAAAGCACCGGACCACCGAGGGATGCCGAGGGTGACCGAGGTATTCGGCGAGGTGAGCACATGCAGACGCTGTGGACCGTGGTCGTGCTGCTGGCGCTGGTCGCGCTGGGGGTGCTGATCATCGCCCGGGTCAATGCGCAGAGCACCGGGCGGATGGCCCACCACCGGTACGCGGACTGGAAGCAGTCGAGGCGGCGGCGGAAACAGCAGCGGCAGGGCGGTGCTCCTCCTCCCGGCGCGGACATCGCCGGGCCACCGCCGCCCTCCGGCAAGGCGGGAAGCGACCTGTGACGTCCACCTCTCGCGGTCTCCCGCCCGCTCGGGACTACGACGGGACCTCGCCGTTCCCCGACAGCGGCGCCGAGTCCCCACCGAGCAGCGGGCGCAGGATGTACACCACGGTGACCGGCATCATCGTCGTCGCCCCCTTCGTCGGGCTGGCCGTCGGCATCCCCCTCCTGTGGGGCAGCGTCGTCCACCTCACCGACCTCGTCCTCCTGGCGGTCTTCTACGTCGTCAGTGGTCTGGGCGTCACCGTCGGCTTCCACCGCGGCCTGACCCACGGCAGCTATACGGCCGCCCCCGCGCTGCGCGTCGCGCTCGCCCTCGCCGGCTCGCTCAGCTTCCAGGGCGATGTCATCGACTGGGTCGCCACGCACCGTCGCCATCACGCCTACACCGACCGCCCCGGCGATCCGCACTCGCCGTACCGCTACGGCACCAGCCTGCGCGGTCAGCTGCGCGGACTGGTGCACTCGCACATCGGCTGGCTGTTCGGCGACGACCCCACCTCACACCGCCGCTTCGCGCCCGATCTGCTCGCCGACCCCGGGATCCGGGCGGTGGACCGGGCGTTCCCCGTGCTGTGCCTGCTCACCCTCGGCCTGCCCTTCGCGCTCGGCTGGGCGCTCGGCGGCACCTGGGTCACCGCGCTGACCGCCCTGCTGTGGGCGGGGTTCATCCGGATCGCGCTGCTGCACCACGTGACCTGGAGCGTCAATTCGCTCTGCCATGTCATCGGTGAGCGGCCGTTCCGCACCCGCCGCCACGACCGGGCGACCAATCTGTGGCCGCTGGCCCTGCTGTCGTTCGGCGAGAGCTGGCACAACCTGCACCACGCCGACCCGACCTGCGCCCGGCACGGCGTCGACCGCGGACAGCTCGACGTGTCCGCCGCCGTCATCCGGCTCTTCGAGCGCCTCGGCTGGGTCCGGGACGTGCGCTGGCCCGACCCGGCACGGGTGGCGGCCCGCCGTATCGGGAGCACCACATGACCGTCGCCGCCGGAGACCAGCCCCACCCGCCCCCGCACCGGCACCATGCACCCCCGCCCGTCGCCCGCCTGACCTTCGCCCCGCACACCGATACGGCGCGGCGCATCGACGGTGTCTGGTGGCCGCACTCGGCCGACCTGCTGGCCGAACTTCCCGAGCTGCTGACCGCGTTGCCCTTCGACTGGCCTCGCATCACCCACGCGACGGTGAACGGCAAGGCCTGGCCCGCGCTCCCCGCCCACATCCTCGTCGAGGGCCATGTGGTCCGCCTCCGCAGAACCGCCGGACGTCCCGGTCCGGACACCGTCTGCCTGGTCGCGATGGGCCACGGACGCTGGGACCTGCTGATCATCCCGCCCGGCATCCCCGAGCCGACGGGCGTGCGGATGATGGCGCAGATGGCGCGTACCGGCGAGTTGACACCGGCCTGAGCCGGGCCATACCCCAGGGATCCGCCCGGCGCACCCGCCGGCACCTCGGCCGGCGCCGCGAAGCGGCCGAAACATCGCCCGGCGGGGGCCCGTGACCTGCTGTCCCTCGTCCTCCGACGGCCGTGGCTACTGCGTACGGGTGGTGTTCATCGGAAGAACGCCGATCCGGGGGCGTCGGTCCGTGAATCCTCCCATTGCGTACTCATCATAAGAAAACGCAACAGAAGCGACGCCATCCGAGCGGTGCACCCGGAAGCGACGCCACTGGAGCGATGCACCACAGGCACGAACGGAAGCAGACGCAACGGATCTCTCGGGGAGATCCTGACCGAAAGTGAGGGGCCATGGCTGCGACCAAGGTCATGAAGTTCTGGGCGGTGTGTCTTGCCGTGCTCGGCAAGCTGCTGGCATCACTGGGTGTCTCCGCGGCCGCCTCGGCGGCACGCCGGGACGCCGCACTGTACGAGCGGACCCTGGGCAAGGAGAGCGCGGGCACCGAAGCCCCGGGCGCCGAGGTCCCTAAGGCGGTGGGCTGCGGCGCACCGGACCGGGGTCCAGGAGCGGGGTCGCCGTCCGTGCCCGCTCCGCGCGGTGTGCCGCTGTACGGCCAGATCGGCTCGGCCCGGAGGTTCCGGCGGCCCGAACTGCCGCCGACGATCAAGCAGCGCATTCTTGCCGAGGCACACGGCACCTCACCCGGCATGCGCAGCCGTCGCACCTACACCGCCGCACCGCTGACGGCCGACGCCTGCGCCGATCAGGACGGGACCGCAACGGCCACCGCCACCACTCCCGCGAACGCTGCCGCCGCCGAGTCGCGCGGCGCTGTCATCCCGGCGGCCCGCAATCGTGCGCACACCGCCGGCGTCATCTGAACCCGGCGACAGTCGATCTTTGACCTGAGATTTCGCCGGCTCGGACAGTCCTGACGGCTGTGACGGCTCTGCTGCGTCTGACGGCTCTGACGCCCTGACAAGGGCGGACGAGGGACGGACAAGGGACGGGCTGCGGACGGACCAGGCGTGTGACAGCTCCGCGCCGAGGAGCGGTCCGGCAGTGGATCCCGATGCAGGATCCGTAGCGGAACCGCACGACGAACCAGCAGAGCAAGCGACGCAGACGCAGAGGTAGAGGTAGAGGTAGAGCAGAAACTGACACAGACACAGACACAGACACAGACGCAGACGTGTTCCACGTGAAACATCCGCGGACGCTGATCCAGCCGGAACGGCCGGTCCGCAGGCAGACCTGAACTACCCGTACCACGCTCGGAGTTCTACGGCTCAGCCCCTCGGGGCGCCGGTCCCGGACCTCTTCCAGCTCCAGCCCGAGAACCGCACGCAGCGCATGCGTAGCGGGATTTCCGTGGGTGGTGAGCGGAAAGTGGTCGACGGCATGACCGCGCGGGGCCGTGCGGAACCCGCCCGTGCTCGATGAGCCGCCGCCGTCGTCGTCGTGTGACGCGGCCGTGCTCTCGACGCACGCGTGCGCTGTCCGCGTGCGACGCTCCTGCTGCCCGCCTGCTGCCCGCCGTACCGGTCCGTGCGCGGCCACCCGGGTGAAACACGTGCATGTCGCGCTCCTTCAGCACGCCAATAACCGTGGTGCCGGGTGTGTTGGTGCGTGCCCACCGGCCGTGGCGAGTCACTCCGCCACGGCGTTGTCGGAGCACAGCGGAGGAAACCGTCATGCCGTCGCACGTTGCCAAACGGTCCGTCGAAACGCTGCTGTCCGTGCTGCTGGCCATCCTGGGCGTCCTCGGCCTCGCCGGCCGGGGCGTCGCGGCGACCAGCGTGACCGCCGGTCCACCGGCGCCCGACTGGGAGCGCATCGCCGCCTGCGAGAGCAGCGGCCGCTGGCACATCAACACCGGCAACGGCTACCACGGCGGGCTGCAGATCGACCTCCCCACCTGGCGTGCGTACGGTGGCGAGCGCTTCGCCCCGCGTGCCGACCTCGCCACCCGCGCCCAGCAGATCGCCGTCGGCGAGCGCATCGTCCGTGACCGCGGCCTGTCGGCCTGGCCGAACTGTGCCCGGGTGACGTCGGGCGACGACCGCGCCGACGGCGGCTCGACCACCGCCGGCCAGGAATCCGCCCCGTCCGCGCGGGCCCGCCAACGGGCCACCCCGGCCCGCAGCCTCAGGTCCGTCGCCGGCCCCGCGGCACCCAGCTACGTGGTGCGCCCCGGGGACTGTCTTTCCGTCATCGCCGCACGCGCCCACACGCCGGGCGGCACCAAGGCGCTGTACGACCTGAACAAGGACACCCTCGCGCACGGCCCGGACCTCATCTATCCGGATCAGCGGCTGTGGTTGCCGGTCTGACGGCGGCGACCCGGCGTCCGTCGACGCGCCGTCCCAAAGGGCCGTCACGGTGAATCCGGTGATCGGTCAGAGTGAATGCGCGGGACGGGCCGTTGCGCACGCTTGGTGGACGGGGCAACGGCCGGTAGCAAGACCGCGGGGTACCAACCGCGAGGTGCAGGAGCACACAGTGAAGAACATGGCACGGGTGAATTTCGTGATTGCGGGAGCGTGCGGTCTGCTCCTGGCCGCCGGCGGGGCGTCGCCCGCACTGGCATGGGACGGGCCGTTCGACGACGGGGGCGGCGTGTTCAACAGCGACACGTTCGCCAACTTCCATGCCGGATTCAACTGCTCGCACCGCGCCAGGATCTGCATCAACGGGCCGCTGAACAGCGGAAACGTCCGGAACTCGCAGAACGTCCACCTGTCCGGCAACCAGAGCAACAGCGGTAGCCCGACCAACGTCAACGGCAACACCAACGACGACGCGGGCGGCACGACCGGAGCCGAGAACAAGACCAGCAACAACCAGCAGCACATCGGCCACGGCGGCAAGCAGCGCCTGTGATCCGACGCTGATCCGCCACACCCTCCGGCCCCGGCTCGTCCGGGGCCGGAGTCGTTCCGCCGGGCCGGGCGCCGGCGAGCTGGGGGGCCGGAAACGGCGATCGCCCGGCGGAGGCCGCCGGGCGATCGCGGATCGGCTCGCGAGGACCGCGGGCCATGACCGGGCCGGGGCCCGGTCCGGGTCAGTGCAGCTTGAGGATGCGCTGGAGGTTGTTGCCGCTGCCCTTCGACGCGCCGGTGACGCTGTCGCCGCTGTTGGTGGACCCGTTGGTGTTTTTGAGATTGCCGCTGTTGTTGGGATTGCCGTGGTTGAGGAAGTTGCCGCTGTTCATGCTGTTGCCGCTGTGTACCGGCCCGTTGATGCAGGGGTGCGGTGAACGGAACACCGGCGACCTGTAGTTGAAGTCTGCGAGGCGGTTGTTGCAGATCACTCCGGAGACCATGCCGGCCACCGTGCCGACGTCGGCGCCTGCCACGGCCGACAGCAGGGACTCACCCGGAACGGACACGGCCTGGGCCACCCCGCCGCCGAGCATCACCAGTCCGCATGCCCCGACGATGCTCCCTGCCTGCGCAATTCTTCTCACGTCGCTCCTCGCCTCCGCGTCCGTCCGATGCCAGACGTATCGTCCTGCCGTTGCCGTCCCGCACCGTCGTTCAACCCGCGGGGAACAAAACGCTCGGCGGCCACAATCAGCCGGGTGGCCCAACACGTGAGGACGTGCTCCGACGCTCGTCCGGCGGCGCGCTCAGAGGACGAGCCGCTCCGGCATGGGCTGCTCCACGCCGTCCAGCTCCAGCGTGCACCGGGGCATGGAGGGGACGAGATGCGGCTGGCGCAGCAGGACCCGGAAGGGGTGGACGGGCTCCTCGGGGAGTTCGCCCCTCAGGACGTTCATCCCGGCGCTGTGTTCCTTCTGGTAGGCGACCACCTTGCCGTCGACCAGGAGCTCGACCTCTCCGGCCCGGCCGGGCCCGACGTTCACGGTGATCGAGTGGTCACCCTGGTCCAGGTGGAAGTGGTGGCTGGGCCCCATGTCGCACCTCCCGTGGTGATGTGCCGTGCGCTCGGGGCCACCGTCCGCACGGCCGGTCATGCTTTCGTCTTTCCAGCGTAGGACGTCTGCCGGGAGACACGCTCCGGGTTCCGCGCGCGACAATGGTGGCGTGAGGCCGGGCGGCCGCTTCCCGGAGCGCGGGCCGACGAGGCCTGCCCCGCGGGGGCCGGGCGCCGGGCCGGCAGGAGACGAGGATGAACGGCTCGGTCCGGGTGGGACGTGTGGTCGGGGTCCCGCTGCGCATGCACTGGAGCGTGCCGCTGCTGGTGGGCCTGTTCGCGTACGGACTCGGCCGGCAGGGCCTGCCCGTCTGGACGCCGGGGCGCTCGGACGCCGTCTACGCCCTCGCCGGAGTCGTCGGGGCCGCGCTGCTCATGGGCAGCCTGCTGCTGCACGAAACGGCGCATGCCGCGGTCGCCCTGCGGAAGAAGATCTCCGTCGAGGACGTGACGCTGTGGGCGCTGGGCGGCACCACCCGGATGGGGCGGCCGCAGAGCCCGGCGGCAGCCTTCGCGGTGGCGGTCAGCGGGCCGCTCACCAGCCTGGTCATCGGCGGCATCGCGCTCGGCGCCGCATTCGGCCTGCACGGGCTGTCCGGCTGGGCGGTCCCCTCGGTCGTCCTGGCGTGGCTGGGCTGGGCGAACCTGTTCCTGGGCGTCTTCAACCTGCTGCCGGCCGTGCCGCTGGACGGCGGCAGGGTGGTGCAGGCCGTGCTGTGGTGGCGCACCGGGGACCGGGACCGCGCGGATCTGGCGGCGTCCCGCGGCGGCCAGATCATGGGGTTGCTGCTGGTGGCCGCCGGCTGGATCTCCGTGCTGCGGGGCGCGCCGGGCGGGCTGTGGATCGTCTTCGTCGGCCTGTTCATCATGGTCGTCGCCGGGGCGGAACGGCGCCGCGCCGCGCTGCACACCACGCTGCGCGGGGTACGCGTGGCCGAGGCGATGTCCAGCCCGGTGGCGACCGGCGCCGACTGGCTGACCGTCCAGCGCTTCATCGACGAGGTCGCCGTGCACTCCCGCCACTCCGCGCTGCCGCTGGTCGACTTCGACGGCCGCCCCAGCGGCGTCGTGCAGCTGCGCCGCCTGGCGTCGGTCCCGGCCGCGAGCCGGGAGAGCCTGCGGGTGCGGGAGGTGGCGATCCCGCTGTCCCAGTGCGCGGTCGCCGCTCCGGACGAGCCGCTGAGCACGGCGCTCGACCGGATCAGCCTGCGGACCGGGGCACGCATCCTCGTCGTGGAGGACGGGCGGCTGGTGGGCATCGCCACCGGCAAGGACGTCTCCCGGCTGATGCAGCGCTCCTCCCTGAGCGGCAAGGACACCCGCTGACCGGCCGGTGCCGGCGCGGCGCGCGCGGGGCCGGGCGGCGGCGCGACAATGGGGAGACGGCACGCCACGGGCCCGCCGTGGCGGAGCACCGGAGTCGGGACGCGTCCATGCAGTACGTCACCGTGACCGCGCTGAGCCACACCGGACTGGTCCGCGAGCACAACGAGGACAGTCTGGTGGCCGGCCCCTGGACGCTCTGCGGCACGGTGACCGAGAACCCGCAGACCTTGGTGTTCCCGCTCGGCACCCCGCTGGTCGTCGCGGTCGCCGACGGCATCGGGGGGCAGCCGGCCGGCGAGGTGGCCAGCGCCCTGACCGTGCGGCAACTGGCCGCGTTCGGGCCGTCACTGGACAGCGAGGAGGCCGTCCGTGACGCCCTGAACCTCTGCAACCACGCGGTGTACGCGGCCGCCGACCGGGACCCGGAGCTGCGCACCATGGGCACCACCGTCGCCGGCGCCGTCGTCCGGGACGATGCCGTGCTGGTGTTCAACGTGGGCGACAGCCGGGTGCTGGACGCGACCGCGGACGACCTGCGCCAGGTCAGCGTGGACGACAGCCCCGCGCCGGCGCCGGGCCGGACCACCACCTCCCTCGTCACCCAGGCCCTCGGCGGGGCGCGGGAGTTCAGCCCCGTCGTCCCGCACGTCGCGGCCGCGCCGCTCGCCGCGGGCGCCCGTTATCTGGTGTGCACCGACGGCCTGACCGACCATGTCCCCCAGGACGAGGTCGAGGAGCTGCTGCGGTTGCACAGCGGCGGCCGGGCCGCCTTCGAACTGTGGAAGTCCGCCATCGAGGCGGGCGGGCCCGACAACATCACGCTGGCGCTGATCGGCATCGGGGAGTAGCGCGGCCGCGGAGCGCGCCACCGCGCGGGCCCGTCCGCCGCGCCATGGACCCGCCCTCGCACGGACGGGCGACGTGCCCGGCCGGGTGTGCCGCCGCGGCCCCCGCTCCGCTCTAGGTTGGCCGGATGAGCGCGGCAGGGAGCACCGTCCGGGGAAACGTGCTCCTGGGCGCGCTGGGGTCCGTCCTGCTGGGGACCGGCGCCTGGGCGGCCGGGGCGCTGCCGCCGGGGGTGCCGGACGGGGTGTGGGGGCGGCGCGGGGAGTCGGTCACCTGGGTGTGCGTGGCCGCCTCCTATGCCGGGCTGGTGCTGCTGATCACCGCCTGGTGGCAACTGGGCAGCCGGCTCGCGTCCGGTGCGGGGGTCGAGCGACGGCAGCTGCGGGCGGCGCTGTGGTGCTGGGCGCTGCCGCTGGTGCCGGGCCCGCTGGTGGGCAGCAGCGACGCCTACAGCTATCTCGCCCAGGGCGCGCTGGCGGGACGTGGCCTGGATGTGTACGCGCTGGGCCCGGCGGCGCTGGGCGGTCCGCTCGCGGCCAACGTCCCGGGGATGTGGCACCGGTCGCCGGCCCCGTACGGACCGCTGTCCGTCGCGGCGGCCCGCGCCGTGGTGGCGGTCACCGGAGAACAGCACGTGGTGGCCGCGGTGCTGGGGCTGCGGCTGGTGGCGCTGGCCGGAGTGGGCCTGATGGTGTGGGCCCTGGGGCGGCCGGCGGACACCTCGGGCCCGGGGGCGGCCGGCGCGCTGTGGGCCGGGGCGCTCAACCCGCTGGTGCTGCTGCATCTGGTGGGCGGGGCGCACAACGACGCGCTGATGCTCGGGCTGGTGCTGGCCGGGCTGCTGGCGTTCCGCCGCGGGCGCTGGTGTCTGGGGACCTTCGTCCTGACCGCGGCGGTGCTGGTGAAGGCCCCCGCCGCGGTGGCGTTGTTGTGTGCGGCCGCGGTGACCGTGGCCGGGCGGGACGGGGCCCGGCAGCGGTGGTGGCAGGCGGCGCGGCTCGCCGGGGTGGCGGCCGCGGCGCTGGTGGCGGGGGTGGCGGTGTGCGGCCAGGGGTGGGGATGGCTGTGGACCCTGCGGACGCCCGCCGCGGTGCACACCCTGCTGTCCCTGAGCACCGACGCCGGCCATCTGCTGGGGTGGCTCGCCGAGGGGCTCGGGTGGGGCACGGCGGGCGGGGCGATGACGGCCGCGCGGCTGGCCGGACTCCTGGCGGGCCTGGCCGCGGTGGGCCACTGGGCGTGGCGCGCCCCGCACGCCGGTGCCGAACGGGCCGCGGGCGCCGGGCTGTTGGCGCTGGTGGTCGCCGCACCGGCGGCGCAGCCCTGGTACGTGCTGTGGGCGGTGGTGCCGCTGGCGGCGGCCGACTGGCGGCGGTTGGCGCGGCCCGGCGCGAAGGCGGCAGTGGTGGCGCTGACGCTGGTGGTGATGCCCTCGGGGCAGGGCCCCACCTGGGCGAGCGGATGTGCGGCCGCGGTCGGGGCGGGGCTGGCGCTGGCCGTGGTGGCGACCGGACTCAGGGTGCGGCCGGCGCGGGCGCCGGTCGCCGTCCTCCCGGACGCAGCAGCCAAAGTGCGCCGGTGAGCGCGCCCAGGGGGATCTCCAGCAGATGCGTGAACGCGGCGAAGAGCAGCATCGCCGAGGCCACCGCGGCGGGGGCGCCGCCTAGGGCGACGAGCGCGACGGCGGCGGCGCACTCGGTGACGCCGATCCCGCCGGGGGTCACCGCGATCTGGGTCAGCAGCCGGCTGGCGGCGAACACCGCGAGCGCGTCCGCCACCCCCGTACGGGCGCCCGCCGCCTGCAGACAGACCAGGAACAGCACGCCCTGCGCCGCCAGCGTGGCGGCCATCGCGCACACCAACTGCGGCCAGGACCGGCGCAGCACGTCCCGGCCGGCGCGCACGCCGGCCGCCAGCCGCCGGGCGTGCGCGGTGATCCGGCGCCGCGGCGCGCCGGCCGGTGCCCCCGGCCGGCGGACCCGGTGCGCCCGGCGGCGTACGGCCGGCCGGACGGCGGCGCACGCCGCGGGCAGCACGAGGACCACCGCGCCGGCGGCCGCCGCCCAGCCGATGCCGGGCACCGCGGTCCGGGCCAGCAGCAGTGCGCCCACCGCGGACAGGAACAGCCGGGCGGCCACGTTGCACACCCCGGTGAGCGCCACGCACACCGCCACGGCGCGCGGCGGGTGCCCCCACCGGCGCGCCATGGCGTAGGTGACCGCGACCCCGGCACCGCCGCCGAGCGGCAGCAGATTGCTGACGGCGCTGCCGGTGCAGTGCACCAGCAGCGCCTGACGCTGCGTCAGCCCGGGGAGCGCGGCGGTGAGGACGTAGGTGTAGCTCCACAGCGCGGCCGCCGCCGAGGCGCACATCAGCGCCAGCTCGGGCCCGCTGAGGTGCCCGAACTGGGCCCGGACGGCGGCCCAGTCGGTGCCCGCCGCCTTCGGTACGGCCAGCGCCAGCAGCACCAGGCCGGTGGCGGAGGAGAGCAGGCCCAGCAGCCGCACGGCGAGCGCCGGCAGGCGTACGGCCCGCCGCCTCATCGGCGCGCTGCCGTCGCCAGGGTGCCCGCCAGTGTGGCCAGCGGATCGCGCAGGACGGGCCCGGCGGGCAGCCCGCGCTGGATGTACCACTCGGTGCCCAGCACCTGGCGGAAGGCCGGTCCGGGCAGCCGGCCCAGGGCGGCCAGGGTGCGCTCGGAGTCACCGCCCTGCGCCTGGCTGAGGTGCGCGGCGAGGCTGGCGCGCTTGGCCCGCCAGTACCGCTTGACCGGTACCCGGTGGGTGATGTCGGCGCGGGCGCCGTACGCCTGCCGGAAGGAGTCCCGGTCGAACTGGGGCGGGAAGCGGTGGACCCAGGAGGCCGCCCGCAGCCCGCGCAGCAGCAGGGTCCGGTCGACGGTGGCCTCCAGGACCACCGGGGTGCCCGCCAGTTGGGCGGCGCGGTAGCCGACGCGGTGCACCTGTACGTGGTCCGGATGGCCGTAGCCGCCGGCCGGGTCGTAGACCGTCAGCAGGTCGGCGCGCTCCTCGGTGAGGAGTGCGGCCAGCCGGCCGGCCGCTTCGTCGACGTCGGCCGAGGCGAACGGCCGTGCGCCGCCGGGGGAGGAGGCCTCGGGGGTGCCGGAGTGCCCGGAATCGGCGTAGCCGAGGAAGGCGACGCGCGCGCACCCCAGGATCCGGGCGGAGGCGTGGGCCTCCGCGCGGCGCACCCCGCCCAGACCGCTTTCCCGCAGGGCGGTCGAGGTCAGGCCGCGTTCGCCCGCCGTGGCCAGGACCAGCACCACGCGGTGGCCCCGGCGGGCCAGGCCCGCCATGGTGCCGGCGGTCAGCAGTGCCTCGTCGTCCGGATGGGCGTGAAAGAACAAACACGTATGTCGCACGAAGCATGATGTACCACCCCATACTGGTGGACTTCACGCCAGATTTCGGAAGTGCAGCCATGATCCTTCACATTTCAGACTGCTTTGCGCCGCGGACAGGAGGAATCGAGATCCAGGTCGCCGCCCTGGCTGCCGCGCAGCACCGGGCGGGTCTGGCCACCGAGGTCGCCACCGCGACGCCGGCCGCTTCGGGGGATCCGGAGGCGCCGTGGCCGTTTCCCGTGCACAGGATCACCGCGCGGCTGCCCGGGCAGCTGCCCGTTCACCCCAGGGCGGGACAGGCGATCGACCGGCTGTTGACGAGGCGTCACCCACGGGTGGTGCACGTGCACCTGGGCGCGGCCTCCCCGTTCGCCTGGGCGGCGCTGGCCTGCGCGCGGCGCCGGGGCATCCCGGCCGTGGCCACCATCCACAGCATGTGGGATCCCGTGGTGCGGTGCATGTACCGCCTCCTGAGCCGGACCGGGCACGGCCCGGCCGCTCCGGTCGCCGTGACGACGGTGAGCAGGTCGGCGGCCCGGCTGGTCCGCCAGGCGCTCCCGGACCTCGCCCCGCGGGTCATTCCCAACGGGATCGATGCCGCGTGGTGGCGCACCCGCGCCGAGGTGGAGCGGCAGGACGGCCGGGTGCACGTGGTCGCCGTCGGCCGGCTCGTCCCGCGCAAGGAACCCATGGAGCTGCTGGCGGCGCTGCACTCCGCACACACCCGGATGTCCCGGCAGGGCACGGCGCTGCGCGCCACCTTCGCCGGTGCCGGACCGAGCCTGAGGCCGATACAGCGCTATCTGCGCAGCCACCACATGGACGGCTGGATCCGCCTGGTGGGCCGTCTGCAGCCCCGGGAGGTCCGGGATCTGCTGTCCGAGGCGGACCTGTTCGTCAACGCGTCCTGCCGGGAGTCCTTCGGGATCGCCGCCCTGGAGGCGCGCACCAGCGGGCTCCCGGTCCTCGCCCGGGAGCACACCGGTGTCGCCGACTTCGTACGGCACAACCGTGAGGGCGCCCTGTGCGGGCACTCGGCCTTCGCCCTTGCCGACGAGGTGCTCTGGCTGGCCCGTACGCCGGGGGCACGGCGCAGCCTGGCGGCACACAACTGGGAGACCGAGCCGGTGCACTGCACCTGGCCGGTGGTCACCGACGCTTTCGCCCACGCCTACGACGACGTCGCCCGCTGACGCGCCGAGCTGCCCCCTACGCCCGGCGGCCGCCGGGGAGCGCGGCCACCGCAACGGCCGGAAGGTATTCATGCACCGGGTCCTCGACCGCTGTCACCGCGCGCTCTTCGCCGCGCTCTCCCTCCTCGGCGTCCGCAGCCAGGAACGGCTGCTGCACCGTTACTTCGACTGGTGGCACCGGCGGCCGGACCCGTGGGGGCTGGCCGTGGACGAGTACGAGCAGTTCAAGTACGCGACGACACTGGAACAGCTTCCCGCCCGCCACTACGGGCGGATCCTGGACGTGGGGTGCAGCGAGGGCGCCTTCACCCACCGCCTCGCGGCGGCCTATCCGCACGCCGACGTCACCGGTGCGGACATCTCCGAACGGGCCCTCGCCCGGGCCCGCACGCCCGCCCCCGGCCCCGCCCCCCGGTTCGTGCGCCTGAACATCGTCACCGCGCCGCCGGCGGACCGCTTCGACCTCGTCTTCTGCGCCGAGCTGCTGTACTACCTGGGCCGGCCCCGGCAACTGCGGCGGGCCTGCGCCCATCTGACCGCGGCGGTGGCGCCCGGCGGGCTGCTGGTCCTGGTGCACCCGTGGCCGGAGGCCCGCAGATTCTGTGCGTACATCGAGGCGGCCGCGGACGTGCGCCGCGTCACCGAGCACGTGGAGCGGGGCACCGGCCGGCCCTTCGCGGTCAGTGTCTACGAGGCGGCCGCGACGACGGGCCGGCATGCGGCGGGACACCGTGCGGCGGGCCGCCTCGCACGGCCCGGCCGGCAGACGGGCCGGGGAGCGTGAGCCGCGCGGTCCGCCTTCCTCCCGGCGGGGCGGGCGAGGCGCGCACGGCACCGGGCCGGCGCCGTATCGAGGCGGCGCGGAACCTGCTCGCCCGCCGTCCGGGCGCGGTGCTGCTGCTGTCCGCCACGGCGCTGCTGCTGCTGATGTGGCTCCCGGCGTGCCTGCGCACGGGCATGGTGGACCTGCGGGTCTACCGGGCCGCGGCCCCGCATCTGGCCACCGGCGATCTCTACGCCTTCCGCCTGCGTCTGCCCGGCTCCCACATGTTCCCGTTGCCGTTCACCTATCCGCCCTTCGCCGCGCTGCTCTTCCTCCCGCTCGGCCGGGTCGCCTGGCCGGTGGCGAGCGGCGTGTGGACCGCGGCCTCGATCGCGGCGCTGTGCGGGCTGGTCCACTGCTGTCTGCGGCTGGCCGACCCGGACGCTCCCGCCGCCCGGCACCGCCGCCGGGTGCTGCTGTGGAGCGCCGTCCTGCTGTGGACCGAACCGGTCGCCGTCACGCTCGCGTTCGGGCAGGTCAATCTGCTGCTGGCGGCGCTGGTCGGCTACGCGGTGCGGCGGCGTACCGCGGCGACGGCGGGGCTCGGCACCGGCCTCGCCGCGGGCATCAAGCTGGTCCCCGCGGTCACCGGCCTCTACTTCCTGGCACACCGGCGCTGGTCGGCGGTGTGGTGGTCGGCCGCGGTGTTCCTCGCCACGGTCGCGGCCGGCTGGTGGGCGGACCCGCGGACCGCCACCGGCTTCTGGCTCCATACGGTGGGGGAGGCCGCCCGCGTCGGCCCGGTCGGCTCGGTGCTGAACCAGTCGCTGCGCGGGGCCCTGTCGCGCACGCTCGGCCAGGACGTCGGCTGGTCCGCCCCCTGGTGGGCCTGCGCCGTCCCGGCGGCCCTGCCGGCGCTGACGGCCGTGGTGCGCACCGTCCGCCGCGGCGACCGGCTCGGCGCACTGCTCGCCGTCCAGTTCTGCGGCCTGCTGCTGAGCCCCATCTCCTGGTGCCATCACTGGGTCTGGGCCGTCGCGGCCGTGCTGTGGCTGGTCCACACCCCGCGCCGGACACCCGCGCACACCGCGGCCCTGCTGGCCTGGTGCACCGTCCTCGCCGGGTATCCCATCCACTGGCTGGAGCTGGCCCAGCCGGACATCACACAGTTCGGCCGGCCCTGGTACCTCGCCACGCTCGGCTGGTGCTATCCCGTCTGTGCGGTGCTCACCCTCGTCGCGCTGTGCGCGGGCGCCGGCGGCTACGCGCGCAGGCGGATCCCCTTGACGGCGTTGTCGAAGTCCGGCCGGTACTGGTTCCACCGATCGTCCGGCGCGGAGAGGTAGATGACGTACTGGGTGCCGTCCGTACTGCTGAACGCCAGCTCCACCGCCCGGTAGCCGCGTTGTCGGCCCTGGAAGGTGAATTCCCAGTACCCCGCGGGCCGTCCGCGGAAGGTCGTGGTGTCCATCCGTACCCGCTCATAGCCCGGGTTGTCCCGGCGGGTCTGGGCCTCCTCGGTCTCCCGCCAGTGCCGGACCGGATCGGACCCGGCGAATTCCGCGATGTTGATCCGCAGGCCCACCAGCTTGGTCGGGTCCACGTAGGCGACCTCACCGCCGGGCGGGTCCTGGCGGGCCCAGCCGTTCCGTACGGGGAGGGAGAAGCCCGCGCCCGGCTTTTCGAGGTGGTAGCCCGCGGGCAACGGCGGCGGGGAGGCGCTCGGGCTCGCCGGGCGGCTCCCGGCCGCGGACGGCCGGCCGTCCGCGTGGCCGGCACCGACGAGCTGGGGCCACAGCAGCACCCCGCCCGTCGCACAGGCGGCGGCCGCCACCGCCGCGGCACCCCACAGCACCGCGCGCCGGCCGCGGCCGCGCTTCCGGGCCGGGCCGGGATCCTGGGTGCGGTGCGGCCGGGTGTCCGGCTCGGCGGACGGCTGGGTGTGGTCGGTCCGGGAGGACGGTGCGACGGCGGCGGGCGCGGTGGCGGCCTCGGTGCCGGCCGCCTGCCCGAGGAGGCGCTCGGCCTCGTGTGCGGCCATGCGCTCCCCGGGGTCCTTCACCAGCAGGCCCTCGATCACCGGGGCCAGGCCGCCGGCGTTGTGCGGCGGGTCGTGGGCCTCGGCGACCGTGGCGTAGGCCATCTCGATCGCGGTGTCCCGCCGGAACGGGGGGCGGCCCTCGACGGCTTCGTACAGCGTGGCGCCGAGGGACCACAGGTCGCAGGCCGGACCGGGCTCGGTGGTCCCGCTCCGCAGGCGCTCCGGCGCGAGGTACGGGATCGACCCGACCAGCTCACCGGTCCTGGTCAGGGAGGGCGTGCCGGACTGCACGGCGATCCCGAAGTCGGTGAGGACGATCCGCCCCGCGCTCCCGAGCAGCACATTGGCGGGCTTGACGTCCCGGTGCAGCACCCCGGCGTCGTGCGCGGCCCGCAGTGCGGCGGCCATCCCGCAGCCGATCCGGGCCGCTTCGCCGGGCGGCAGTGCACCGTCGCGCTTGACCAGATCGCCCAGCGTGACCGAGGGGATGTACTCCATGACGATGCACGGCAGGCCCTCGTCGTCGACGACGTCGTGCACCACGATCACATTGGGGTGGGTGATCCGGGCAGCGCTGCGGGCCTCACGGCGGGTGCGCTCGTGAAGCGTCCGTACCTCGTCGTCGCCCAGGTGGGGCGGGACATGCAGTTTCTTCACGGCGACGGTCCGGCCGAGCAGCTCGTCCTCGGCCCGCCACACCGTCCCCATGCCGCCGCGGCCCACGCGCTCCACGAGCCGGTACCGGTCGGCCACGAGTCGTCCCAAATCGGGCACCGCGGGTCTCCTTCACCGCACCGGAACAGATTGCGGCACACGATAGCTCGTACACACGAACGAGTCGCGGGGTGGGGCTCCCGGGGCGGGCGGCGAGGGCGACACCTGGCGTGCACCGGCTCCTCGTCCCCGGGGACGAGGCGTGTCCGGCGGGCATCGAAGCGCGCGGAGGACCGGGCGGGGGAGCGGGCCGGGCGCGCGGGCCCACGGCGGAACCCGCCCGCGCCCAGGGGCGTCTTCCGGCGTGTCGGCGTCGGCGGTCCGTGGAGGAAACCGGGTGGAGAACAGAATATTGGGGCAGCGCTACGAGCTGGTGGAGCAGCTCGGGCACGGCGGGATGGGAACGGTGTACCGCGCCCACGACCACCGGTTGCGCCGTACCGTCGCCGTCAAGACACTCTCCGCCGAGCTGGCGCTGCAGCCCGAGTTCCTCTCCCGCTTCCAGCGCGAGGCGCATGCCGCCGCCGCGCTGAACCACCCCGGCGTCGCCACCGTGCACGATGTCGGCGAGGACGCTTCCGGCGGCGCCGCCGAGCCCTATCTGGTCATGGAGTACGTGGAGGGCACGACCCTCAGCCACGTCCTCAAGGGCGGGGCGCTGCCGCCCGCGCAGGCGGTCGACGTCGTGGGGCAGGTGCTGGAGGCGCTGGAGCACAGCCACCGGCACGCCATCGTGCACCGGGACATCAAACCCGCGAACGTCATGCTCGCCGGTACGGGCAAGATCAAGGTCGTCGACTTCGGCATCGCCAAGGCGCTCAGCGAGGTGGCCACCCGGCTGACCGGCACGGGCGTGGCGGTCGGCACGCCCGCCTATCTGGCCCCGGAGCAGATCCAGGGCGGCGACACGGACCACCGTACGGACCTCTACGCCGTGGGCGCTCTGCTGTACGAGCTGCTGACCGGGCGTCCCCCGTACACCGGCGATTCCCCGTTCTCCGTCATGCACCAGCATCTGACCGGTGACCCGGTGCCGCCCTCACGGCTCCGCCCCGAACTGCCGCCCGCCGTGGACGCGGTGATCATCCGGGCGCTGCACAAGGACCGGGAGGACCGTTTCGCCGATGCCGCCGCGATGCGTACGGCACTGAGCGCGGCGGCCCGGACCACCCCGCCGCCCGCCGTCCCGACACCCACCGCACGCGATCCCCGGGCCGGCGCGGTGGTTCCCGCGGCGGTCGCCTCCCCCGCGCCCCCGGGCGAGGGGCCGGCGCCGCGGCCCGTACGCCGGCGGCCGGGCCGGGTGGTGTTCCGGCCGACGGCCGAGGGGGCGGTCGCGCTGCTCGGCTGTCTGCTGTCGCTGGTGATCTCCCGGTCCGACGTGATCGAGGGCAGCGCGTTCTCCCGGGTCGCCCTGCTCGCCGCGGTGTCGGGGAGCGTGCTGCTCCTGTGGTCGGCGCGGCTGGCGTGCGCGGTGGCCTGGGGGCCGGTGGCGGAGGCCGTGGCGGTGTTCTCCGAACTCGCCCGCGGCTCCATCGGCTGGGACACCCACTACGTCATCCTCGCGCTGATGCTGGGTGTGGTGGCCGCGCTGTGCCTGGCCGCCGGCTACCGGGACGAGCGGGCGGGCGGATTCGCGCTGGTGGCCTTCTGGTTCACCGCCCTGACCGCCCTCTGGTTCTTCCTCGACGACCTGCGCAAGATCGGGGTCTTCTACGTCCTGCTGCTGAGCGTCCCGCTCGCCATCGGCGCCCAGGTCCTCAAGTCCCGCACCCGCCCGCCGTCCTCCGGCCCGGCCGCCGGCCCGTCCCCCGGCCCGCACGCCGCGGTCCAGCAGGCCGAAGCCGCACCGGCCGGGCGGCGCCGGGCCCGCTGAGCACCGGTGCCGCCCGCCGTGCTCGCCTACGGGTCGGGCCCGCTCGCGGGCGGTCTTCAAGGGGACGGGCAGCGCCGTGGCGCCGCCGGAGCGGTCAGTTGACGCACACCACTCCCAGCAGGCACACCGGCGAGGTCGGGTCGGCCGTCGGCGGGGTCTGCTCCGGGCTCGTCGGCGAGGTGCTCGTGCCGGAGTCGGACCCGGACCCGGTGTCGGACGGGGGCGGGGTGGTCCTCGGTGCCGCCGCGGGGCCGTGGCTGTCGTGGGACGTCCCCGTCGGGGCGGAGGTGGTGTGCGGGGTCGCGTGCGGGGTCGCGTGGTGCCGGGGCGGGGCGGCCGTGGTGGTGGCCGGCCGCGGTGTCGTCGGAACGGCGGTCGGCGTGCTGTGCACGGTGGGCTGCCGGCTGGCGGAACCCCTGGACGGGCGGTTGTCGTGGTGCCGCGAAGGATGGCCGTCCGGCTCCTTCGAGGACGCGCTGGTGTTCACCGTCCGGGGCGTGGCCGCGTCCGTCGGGTCCGGTGCCGCGGCCGCCTGGGCGTGCTCGGTGGCCGGCTTGTCCCGCAGCAGGCTCATGGTCAGGCCGCCGCCCACGAGGGCGAGGGCCGTGGCGGCCGCGGCCCGCCGGCGGTACTTCTTCCAGCGCGCCTGCTGCCGGCGCCGGGCGGCCCGGCCGAGCCCGTCGGTGGCGGCGCCGTCGTGGTCGTCGGCCGTACCGGCTCCCTCGGCCTCCGCCTCCGACGTACCGGACCCGGCGTCGCCCTCGGGCGCGTAGCCGGCGTACGGAGCACCGAGGCCGGACAACGAGGCGGGGCCGTCCTTCGCCGGCCAGGCCTCCCATTCGGGAGCGGCCGCGGCCGCATCCACCGGGGAGGCTTCGCGGCGGGTCAACGGCGGGGCGATGTCGGGGGCGTAATCACCGCATCCCGGGCACACCAGTGCCCCATTGAGATTTCGACGGCACGACGAGCAGTAATCCATCTGCGATCTTTCTGTGCTGACTGCGCCGCCAGGGACGCCGGCGAGGTTATTTCACGTTCGCACGCGGGATCGAGCGGCCAGCAACGCTAACCGCACATACGGAAGGCGCAGCGTAGAGCTTGTAACGCTTCCGTGCAGATTTCCTTACCCGTTGGTATTTCCACTCCGGACATGTCCGCACGAACACCGGGATGCATCAAGGAAATTGCCGACGTCGGCCTATCTCCCGTATACGGGACGGCAATTCACTTCCCGGATACTCGCCCCATAGCGGAGAATTCGCCCCGGTGATTGCGGAGGGTCCGCTCCCGGAGCGTGCGCGAGAGGCGCCTGCATCCGGGGCCGTGCCACCGCCCGCCTCTGCCGGGGAGTGGGCCCGCCGCGGCCGCACGGCGTGTTCCATGATCTTACCGGTCTCGCCACAATAAAACCCGGCCCAGCGGCGGGAACCGCTTACGGGGTGCGGGTTTTGAGGAAACGTCACATGCGGCGGAATCCGGAGGGGTGGCGGAAAGGCGTTCGCCGCCGGAAGGGAGCAGCGACGGGGCATCGAGGTGGAGAAACCACCGGGCCGGGGGCGGAAGCCGCGCCCATCGGAACAAAGGGCACCCGCCGCGAAGATGTCCGTAGGAAATCGCATCCGCCGGACCCGTGCACCTCGGAAAACCGATCCCCCCGGACCCGGATTCGCATCCCTCGACACGCGTCCCTCGGGAATCGCGTCACCGGGGACCGGGTCAATTCGGCCATATGCACGGCCTCTTCGCGCCCTCGGGCCCCGGCCTCCCGGCGCCCGATCGTCAGTGCCCGTCAACGGCCCACCGGACCGACTGCCGTCAGGAGCTGCCCGCCCGGCCCGGGTGACCCTCATGCCGGCGCAGTTCCTCGTTGCGGCGCAGGGCCTCTTCGAGTTGGTCTTCGAGGGCGATGATGCGGCAGGCGGCGTCGATCGGGGTGCCCTGGTCGACGAGTTCGCGCGCGCGGGCGGCGATGCGCAGCTGGTGGCGCGAGTAGCGGCGGTGGCCGCCTCCGGACCGCAGCGGGGTGATGAGCCGGGCCGCGCCGAGCGACCGCAGGAAGGCGGGTGTGGTGCCGATCAACTCCGCGGCGCGGCCCATGGTGTAGGCGGGGTACTCGTCGTCGTCGAGATGGTCGGTGGCGTGCGGCCGGGGTTCCGGAGCCATGCGCACCCTTCGTCCTGGGCATCGAAGGGGCAATCCTATCCGCTGGTGGTGAAGAATGTCTATTTCGGCCGCTACAGATTTGGGCCGGTCGGGGCCTGTACTGCGGGGGTGGCGTACATGGATTCGGCGTCGAATGGCGATGAATATCTCATGTCGCGACCGGAGAAATTGCGGATGCGGGGGCCCCGGCTCCGGGCTCGTGGCCGGTCGGCCGGGAAACCTCTGTGCGGTGGTGTATGAGCCGTGCTACTGTCGATATCAGTTGCAGTTGTGGTTCCCAAAAATCTTCAACGCTTCGGCCGGCTCCCAGCCGGTGGGAGCGTTTTGTGTAGCCGGAATTTTTCCGGGTGGGGCAATCATCGCGGCGACGCGAGGCTCGCGCAGTGCGGGTCCAAGGAATTCCCCGAAGGAGAAATAAGATATGGCTACTGGCACCGTGAAGTGGTTCAACTCGGAAAAGGGCTTCGGCTTCATCGAGCAGGACGGTGGCGGCGCCGACGTGTTCGCCCACTACTCGAACATCGCCGCCCAGGGCTTCCGTGAGCTGCAGGAGGGCCAGAAGGTGAGCTTCGACGTCACCCAGGGCCAGAAGGGCCCGCAGGCGGAGAACATCGTTCCCGCCTGAAGCTGAAGCGTGCAACGCTGGGGCCCGCGCCTTGGGTGCGGGCCCCAGCGCTTGTCGTTTCGCGGCCGCGCAGCCGTGCCGCTCCGGTCGGCTTCCGCCGTCCGGCGGACGGGTACTGCGGGCCGCCGTCGCGGGGACGGTGTATCCGGCATTTGCCTGCCGTCGTCGCGGCTTTCGAGTCCTGCCCTTCGAGTCCCGTTTTCGAAGCCCGCCTTCCGAGGTCATCGGACGGGCCGCTGCGCAGAATTCCGCGAATTCCCGGCGCGCAACCCTCGAAAACCTCGTTCGCGGCCGGACCTGTTTCATATCTTGTTCGACTCGTTGTGGCGATTCTCCGTGTGGTCCGCAGGGCCGAGAATTCCTCGTACGTGTCGCTCACGACCGAGGAAGGTTCACCATGAACCGCGCAGCACGTACGAACGGCCGCACCGCCCGCACGGGTCAGGGCAGCCCCACCGCCGGGGAGCGTTCGAAGAAGCCCCACCGCGCAAAGACATCGACCCGCGCGAAGAATTCCCGCACCCCGGCCGGCCGGAAAGGCCGCTCCGGTGCGCCGCAGGGTGAGTACAGCGTCCCGGAGTCCCTGACCCCGTCGCTGCCGGCCGTCGCCGCCTTCGCGGAGCTCGACATGCCCCAGCCGCTCCTCGCGGCGCTCGACGCCGAGGGCGTGACCGTGCCGTTCCCGATCCAGGCGGCGACGCTGCCGAATTCGCTGGCCGGCCGGGACGTGCTGGGCCGGGGCCGCACCGGCTCCGGCAAGACCCTGGCCTTCGGCCTCGCGCTGCTCGCCCGGACCGCCGGACAGCGCGCGGAGTCCCGCCGGCCGCTGGCCGTCGTCCTCGTCCCCACCCGGGAACTCGCCCAGCAGGTGACGGACGCGCTCACCCCCTACGCCCGCGCCCTGGCGCTGCGGCTGGCCACGGTGGTCGGCGGCATGTCGATCGGCCGTCAGGCCGGCGCCCTGCGGGACGGCGCCGAGGTCGTGGTGGCCACCCCCGGCCGGCTGCGGGACCTCATCGCGCGCGGCGACTGCCGGCTGGACCGCGTCGCCCTCACCGTGCTGGACGAGGCCGACCAGATGACCGACATGGGGTTCCTGCCGCAGATCACCGCGCTGCTCGACCTGATGCCCGCCGACGGTCAGCGGCTGCTCTTCTCGGCCACCCTGGACCGCAATGTCGATGCCCTGGTCCGCCGCTACCTGCACGACCCGGTCGTGCACTCGGTCGACCCCTCCGCGGGGGCGGTGACCACGATGGAGCATCACCTCCTGCACGTACAGGACGCCGACAAGCACGCCACGACGACCGAGATCGCCGCCCGTGACGGCCGCGTCATCATGTTCCTCGACACCAAGCACGCCGTGGACCGGCTCACCCGGCATCTGCTGAAGAGCGGCGTGCGGGCCGCCGCGCTGCACGGCGGGAAGTCCCAGCCGCAGCGCACCCGCACCCTGGCCCAGTTCAAGGAGGGCCACGTCACGGCCCTGGTCGCCACCAACGTGGCGGCCCGCGGCATCCACGTCGACGACCTCGATCTCGTGGTCAACGTGGACCCGCCCACCGACCACAAGGACTATCTGCACCGCGGCGGGCGCACCGCCCGCGCCGGCGAGTCCGGCAGCGTCGTCACCCTCGTCCTGCCCCACCAGCGCCGCGAGATGGCCCGTCTGATGGCCGACGCCGGGATCACCCCGCAGACGGCCACGGTGCGCTCCGGTGAGGCCGAACTGAGCCGGATCACCGGCGCCCGGGTCCCCTCGGGCATCCCCGTCACCGTCGCCGCCCCGGCCGCGCAGCAGAACGCGCCGCGCACCACGGCCGCGCGCCGCCGGCGAGGAGGTTCCGGCCGGGGGCGTCGCTCCTCCGCGTCGGCGTACGGGCGGGGCGCCGGGCCGCGGGACCGTTCCCGCGGCGGCGCGACCGCATGAACCCGTCCCTCCGGGCCGCTCACGCCATGGGCGGCCGCATCGATCCGGACCCGGCAGGAAGCGCCGGGCCCTTCCTTCAACCCTGTTGAGGCACCATGCGATGCGTTATCGCCCATTTCCCCTTCGACTTCGTCAAGAGTGAGGTGGAGCAGCTCATGGCGGGGATCACGCCGGAGCCCGCCCTCGGTCCCTGTGCGGTCATCGGCCGCCGCACCTACCCCGTCAAGCAGGTCGGTGCGGTGATCACCCGGCAGGACCGCCGGGACTTCACGGCGGGCGAGATGACCAGGGCGCTGACCCGCCTGGGCTTCACCTGTGTCACCGCCCCCGCCCCTACGCCGCCGGAGTCCACCGAACTGCCCGGGTTCCAGCTCTGACCGTCGCGGGTGGCGGGCCGGCGAGAGCGGGCCCGCGGCGGGCGCACCGCCCGCCCGGTCAGCCGCGCGTCTCGCGCTCCTCCCGTTCCTCCTCCTCGGCCTCCATCTGTCGGATGCCCTCATGCGTCAGCGTGACCATCGCCGGCGTGTGGTGCGTCGTCCAGTCGACCTCGACCAGCCCTTCGCCCACCAGATACGTGCAGGCGGCGGCCAGATCCTGCTCGGGCAGGCCGAGGTCTTCGCGCAGCTTGGACCCCGTGGTGCCCGGACGGTTCTCCTCGGTGGCCTGGTACAGCGCATTCAAAACCGCTCTGCGGTAGTTCTTCCGCTCGTGCAGTGTTGCCATGGCTGCCGCTCGCTCCTTGTTTCGGTACGGCATGCGCCTCGCGGGCGGCCCGGCCGCGACCGGCACCGGTTCCTCAGATCTCGTCCGCCTGGGGGCGGTCGGACCCGAAAGAACTGCTGGTCACCAGCCAGGACCTGGGCGGCTCCGCGGTGTGGGTGGTGTCCACCGTGAGGTGCAGGCGGGTCGCGCCTTCGCCACCGGCGGGGTAGCTGCGCTGCTCGGTGGCGGCGAAGCGGCTGCGGAGCGCCTCCGTGATCATGCGGGCGACCTCCGGGGTCGCCGCGACGATACGGACCTCGGCCTGCCCGGCAGGAGGCAGCGGCTGGGAGGGCTTCATCGTGGGCCTCCCGGCGGGAACGTGGGCGGTTCGCCGAGTCCGGCTGCCCGTCGGCGCGCCGCGTTCCGGGCCCCGCGCGAGGGCCGGGCCCCGCTGCGGGGGGCCGCCGTGCCCTGCCCGCCGTGCCGCGCCGTGCGAGGGCCGTCCTGCTGCCCGTTGCGCAGGTTGATCAGATACGCGACCAGGGTGATCAGGGCCAGGATGGCCGCCACGGTGACAACTGTCTCCATGGGCTCACGTCCTTCGTACCGACGGCACCCCGAGCGGCCTCCGGGCGCTTCGCACCGGTGCTTTCACCCTACTCCGCGCACCGTTCCCGACGCCTTCCGAGACGTCCGGGACTCCCTCCTGAGCAGGGCAGACGTCCCGCGGCGCGGCATCGGCCGAGGCCGGCCGGGGCATGCCGAGGGCCCCGGAGCGGCAGCTCCGGGGCCCAAGACCACCCCACTGGAATTCGGCTGGACCCGAAGGGTGAGTAATAACAACCCAGGGGTCACCTGGTGGCGAGGCTCAGAGGCCGGCGCCGCCGGAAAAACTTGCCTGGCCGGAGACGGGGCCTATCTGGCCGCTCACGCCGCCGGAAACCGAGCCGCCCAGAGCGGGCAGGGTCGGCAGCGCGGGCAGGGAGTCTCCGGCACCCGTCAGGTTTCCGGCACCGAGCATTCCGCCGGAGACGTTGTCCAGGTCGCTGTCGGCGATCTCGTGGACCTCGTTCTGGGGCATGGAGTCCTTACGCATGACTGGCCCTTCCCTTCGTGGTTCGTGGTGATCGTGAGCGGTATCGGCCGCCCGGCGACAGGTGGACCCTGCCGTTCCGACGACTCCTGATACGCGGAAGCGGAAGCGGATGTGCAACTTCCGATTGCCGCGAGATCAAACCACGCCCACGGGCGACCCGGCCATCGCGACCCATCGGTTATTTCTGCAGACGTTCCGGTTTCACGTGATGTCGGCAAGCCGTGTTTTCGACCGGACGGTGACAACTCCTTCACCTACTCTTGGGTGGCCAAGGATTGTGGCGGGGTATCGGCAGGGGCACTCAAAGGACAAATCAACCGCGTGAAGTGGCGCTCGGCGGGCGGTCGTTCGGCGAAACGCGATTCAGCGGCAGGTGCGTGCCCATTCTGCGGAGACAATGCGCAGGGTTGCCGGGCCTCGGATGTATGGGACTGTGTCGCCGGATGTCGGGTTCACGCGATGTGTCGTGTGCGGGAGGTCGCGGGGAGGCGGCCCTGGCGGCCCGTCAGGGAGTGTTTTTCTCCGTCCCGCCATTCCCCGCCGACCCCGCCGATCCGCGAACTGAAGTAGATTCTCTGCCAGTTCGAGCGGCCCGTTTGTCCCTGATGCCGCGCCGACGGGGTCGCCTGCGGAGTTACGTGACCAGGTCGGCGTAGAAGATGATGTTGTCGGAGCGATGTCCGTTCACGATGGGTCCGCCGCAGGTGATCAGGCGTAGTTCGGGGCGGTCCGTTTTTCCGTACACCTTCTGGGTGGGAAAGCCGTCCTTGCCGACCTGCTGGATCTGCCGGACCTTGAATGTTGCCGTGGTCCCGTCCTTGCGCCCGACCTTGATCTCCGAGCCGATTTTGATGTCCGCCGCGTTCTTCATCAGCGCCGGGCCCTTATCGGTGTCGTAGTGGGCGACCATGATGGCTGGTCCCGCTTCGCCGGGCGTGACCGACTTCGTGTAATAGCCGGGAAGGTTTCCCTGCGAGGCAGGCGGGACCTGCAGTTGACCGGAACTGTCCAGGCCCAGCGGCAGGACCTGGTTCGCCTTCACCTTGGCGTCGGGGATGTCCAGGCTGACGGGTGTGGACTTGCTCAGCGGCTTGGCCTGCTCCCGGGGAGCCTGGCCGGTGGTGGACTTCACGCTGATGTCCGGGGCGGCTTTGGCATCGGCTGTGCCACAGCCGGAGACTCCCGCCAGGACTCCGGCTGCGGCGAGCGCAAGGAAGCCTGTCCTGACAGCCTGCGGGAGGTTACCTGGGGTTTGCACGGTCGGTCAGCTCCTCACGCTCTGGTTTCGATGCCGCTGGGGATCAACCGGCCTGGCCGGCACCCATGCGGCGCTTGAGCACGAAGCCCAGACCGGCCGCGGACGCGGCGGCGGCAGCGGAGCCGACACCGATCAGGCCGGTGCTCCCGTTGTCGGCCGGCTGCTCGTAGCCGGCGGCGACGGAACCGGTCGGAACCTGGCTGACCTGCTTGCCGGTGGAGGTGGGCACCACCGCCGAACCGCGGGTCTTGGCCTTGGCCGCCACCTGCGCCTTGGAGGCAGCGTTCGCCTCGGACCGGGTCAGCTGGTGCGTGACCGATTTGCCACCGGCGCTGGTGCTCACGATGCTGCCGTCGGTGTGGAGGGTGTACTTCGCGTTCTTCCACGTCACGGTCTGGCCGGCCTTGTCGATCGTGCCGCACTTGACCGTCTTTCCGGTCTTGGCGTCCTTGCTCCACAGCTCGGCGGCGTATTGGCCGTGCGCGTCGACGTAAACCTTGACGGAGACGTTGGCGCTGGCGCTGGCGCTCGCGTTGGCGCTTGCACTGGCGTTCGCGCCGGCCTCCGAGACGGTCTTGGTGGTGACCAAAGTCCTGGCGTCGGCTTCGGCCTTTGCGTTGGCTTCGGAGTTGGTGTGGGTGTTGCCGTTGCTCTTTGCCTTGGCGTCGGCTTCGGCCTTTGCGTTGGCTTCGGAGTTGGTGTGGGTGTTGCCGTTGCTCTTTGCCTTGGCGTCGGCTTCGGCCTTTGCGTGGGCGTCCGAGGGGCTGGCCGAGGACGGCGGCGCCGAAGGTGTGTCGGCGGCCATCGCGGAGGCAGCCGGCGCAATGACCGCACCACCCGCGACGGCAGTAATGGCGGCGGTACGTACGAGACTGCTGCGGAGCCTGGTGCGCATGTAGGTGTTCCTCCTGCGTAGACCTAGGAATTTGCTGGTTGTTGCCGCATGAGCCGTTCTGTGCCGGTTTATGCGGCCACCAGGCACAAGTTAGGAGGCGAACCCATCGGGCGAGCTGCCGTTGTGTAACAGCGGCGTATAGGGTGTATGACCGATATGTCATTGCTTTAAGGGTAATGAGCGGGCTGTGAGTTCTCTCCGGCGTGAATTCTCGGCGTTATGCGGCCTGTTGGGCATCAAATGACCTGTACATGCACGGAGCTGTGGCTCTGTCGGCTATCGCGCTCTTTCGTCAGGTGGTGTCGCGGTACTGGGGAATTTCCTCGCTGTGGAGTTATTTCTGCGCCTCGCGCGGTGAACTCGCACCCGATTCGTGGATATGTGCTGGTGGGCGCGCCCGGGGGCGGGATTCGGCTTCGGTCGAAGGGATGTCGGCGCCACGGCCCCGTTCGAACGCCAATTCCCTTGGCGTAAGGGCTGGTTGACACCACCACCGAACCGCTTCACCATCTGAGATCAGATCTGTCCAGTCACCCCAGTACTGCGCAACACGGCACAACGCTTTGCACAGACTCCACCGCACTGACAGCACTCCACTGCACTCCACTGCACTTCCCAGCACTTCCCGGCACCGCACTGCATTCCGGTGTCTCCGGGCGTACCACGCGGGTGGGCGCCCTCATCCGTACCCGCTCGCGCAGCTCGCGGCGGGTCCGAAGTCGAAAACGGGGGAAAGCACATGAAGATCCTGTCCAGGGCCGGGTTACGTGGCTGGGGCGCCGCGTTCGTCGGCCTCGTCGCCCTGCTCGGCATGTTCGGGCCGGTCGCGCCCGCCGCGCAGGCCGCGACCGCACCACCGCACTTCGCAGACGGTTTCGGCCTCACCGTGGTCAGCCAGCCGAAGTGGGCGGGCCCCGAGAAGCGCACGTTCGTCGTCACGGTGAAGTCCCGGCAGGTCCCGACCTACGATGCGATGCAGGGCCAGGTCCCGGGCGAGCACGTCCTCATGGTCACGCTGCCGACCGGGTACAACGGCGCCGCCGCCACCCGCTATCCCGTGCTCTATCACCTGCACGGCGCCGGTGACCTCCCGAACTCCCTGTGGACCAAGACCATGGCGGAGCATGCGACCAGGGGCGTTCCGCTGATCACCGTGTCGCCGAACGGCAGCGGCCACGGCTGGTACACGAACTGGCGGAACCCGGGCCCGCGCGGCCCCCAGAACTGGGAGACCTTCCACCTCAAGCAGGTGATCCCGTTCATCGACGCCAACCTGAAGACCATCGCCGCCAGGGCGGGCCGGGCGATCGTCGGCCACTCGATGGGCGGCTTCGGCGCGATGCACTACGCAGAGGACCGGCCGGATCTGTTCCGCTACGCGGGCAGCTTCTCCGCGGACCTCGACCTCCAGTCTCCCTGGGGGCGCGGCGCCGTTGTCGGCAGCGGAGTGGTTCCGGCGTACGGCAAGCCGTACGCCGCGCCCGACGCGATCTTCGGGTCGCCGTTGTGGCCTCTGGACGGTGCCTGGAACGCGGCGAGCCCCGCCCACCACGTCACGGCGCTGCGCGGGATGGGCGTCGCGATGTACTCCGGCGACGGTGGCAACCTGCTGGACAACCCGGTTCAGGCCGCGGTCGAGAAGGGCGCGCAGGTGACGACCACGACGATGGCGGAGCATCTGAAGTCGGCCGGCATTCCGTACCGTTTCGTGGACTACGGAGACGGCAGCAGGTGGGCCAAGGGGTGCACCGGCAAGCACGCCCAGCTGCCGTGCCTGCAGGCCGACATGAACGACTACGTGAAGCTGATCATGAAGCGTCTGCGGCACCCGTGAGCAGTGCGCAGGGCCGGCCGGCGCTCCGTGGCGGAGGGGCAGCGGCGTGAAACGGCCGTCGCCGGCCACCGTGGCACTCGGCGCGATGGTGCCTGTCGTGCGGGTGCTGATGTTGGCCGGTGCCGTGGTGGTGGCGGGGAGCGGTCTGGTCCCCGCCCGGTACGTGCCGTGGGGCCGGGCCGCGGTCATCGCTCTGGCCGTGGTGCTCGTCGTCCGTGAGGTGCGTCGCCGGCGAACCGGCGGCGCACCGGCGGGCCGACCGGCACCGCGCACCGGCGGGACCCGCAACGAGCTGAACGGGATCACGTACGGTCACGCGCTCATGGCCGACGTGATCAGCCAGGTGACGTTCAACGACGTCCGCATGCCCCCGACGTTCAAGGGCACCCTGGACGATGCCGCGGACCGCCTCGCGGAGTCGGTCCGCAAGCAGTGGCGGGACGAGGAGGAACAGCGCAAGGTCCAGGATCCGATCCCGCTGCCGGTGCGCTGGCAGCGGGCGTCCGACGAGCTGACGGACCACTGGTCCAACATCTGCCTCGCGCTGCCCGGGACACTCCCCGTCCCCGGCCCCCTGCCCCTGGCCGGTCAACTGCACGAGATCGTGGACGTGTACCGGCGGATCCCGTCCGCGCGGCTGGTGGTACTCGGCCGGGCGGGATCGGGGAAGTCCGTTTTGACCATACGGTTCGTCCTGGATCTGCTGAAGGCCCGGACCGCGTCGACCGAACCCGTGCCGGTGATCTTCAGCCTCGCGTCATGGGATCCCGCCGTCCCCCTGCGCCGCTGGCTGACCGGCCAACTGGAGCGTGACTACCCCGGGTTGGCGGTGACCGGACCCGGCCCCGGTGCCTCGACACTCGCTGCCGAGCTGGTCGAGCGGGACCGTATCCTGCCCGTCCTGGACGGGTTCGACGAGATCGCCGACGGACTCCACCGCCGCGCGCTGGAGAGACTCAACGGCCACGCGGCCATGCACCTGCTGCTGACCAGCCGCCGCGACGAGTACGCCGCCGCCGTGCGGAAGACCAAGGCACTCACCGCGGCCGCGGTCGTCGAACTGACCGACCTCTCCCCGGCCGACCTGGAGCACTACCTGCCGCGCACGGCGCGCAAGACGACCGCCACCTCGACCGGGTGGGATCCCGTCCTCAGGTCCCTGCGCGCGCATCCGCAGGACCCGGGCGGCGCCCCGCTCGCCGCGGTGCTGACGACTCCCTTGATGGTCGCGCTCGCCCGCACCCTCTACAGCGACACCCCGGACCGCACCCCGTCCGAGCTGCTGGGGACCCGGTTCGCCGCGCCCGAGGCGCTGGAGGACCACCTCTTGGACAACTTCATCCCCAGCCTCTACCAGGACCAGCCCCCCGCTCGGCGCGCCCGCGTCCTGCACTGGCTCGGCTACCTCGCCCAGCACCTGGACCGGCTCGGCACCCGTGACCTCGCGTGGTGGCAGCTGGGCCACAGCCTGCGCGGTCCGTCGCGCATGGGCGTGATCGGGCTGGTGGCCGGTCTGGCCCTGGGGCTCGTGGACGCGCTGGTGATGTGGGCCCTGACCTGGTACGCGTTCGGGTTCGGGCCGGTGCTGGGGCTCATGAACGGGCTCGTGAACGGGCTCTCGTACGCCTCCGTGTCCGCTCTGGTCTTCGGGATCGTGTACGGGCACAGGTACGGGGAGACGGCATGTGAGCCCTCGCGCGTCCGCGTACGGCTGCTCGGCGGCACGAAGGACATGCGCACGGACATGCGCAAGGAGTTCGTCCCGCGGCTGGCGATCGGGCTCGTGGGCGGATTCGGGTTGGGGGTCCTGGTCTGGCTCATGATCGCGCTGGGGTTCGCGCTCGTGGTCGCGGTGCGGGACTCGCCCGGGAGCGCGCTCGCGGCCCTCCTTGCCACCAGGTACGACCAGGGCTTCAACGCCGCGCTCCTGTACGGCCTGTCGGCCGGCCTCGCGTACGCGCTCATGGCCGGGTTGGAAGCCCCGATCCGCATCGAAACCGTCGCCAGCCCCCCTGACCTGCTGCACACCAACCGCACGACCGCGCTCGTCCAACTGCTCGTGCTCGCGCTCGTCCTGGGGATCATGGGCGGGGTGCTGTACTGGACCGGGTGGTTCAGCATCGTCAGTTGGGTCGCCTTCGGGCTCGTGGGCGGTCTGGGAGGCGGGCTGGCGTACGCGCTCAGCATGACCGCCTGGGGGCAGTGGGTGGCCCTCTCCCGTATCTGGCTGCCGCTGACCGGGAGGCTGCCCTGGAACGTGACCGCCTTCCTGGCGGACGCCCACCGGCGAGGCGTGCTGCGGCAGGCCGGCGCGGTCTACCAGTTCCGCCACGTCCGGCTCCAGCACCACCTGACCCGCGCCTCCCGGACCACCTCACACGGCGGTGCGGACCGCGTCCGGGCCGGGCGGGCCGGCTGACGAAGCGAGCCGGCTGACGACGAACCGTGCCGGCTGCCGTACACCGCGGACCGCAGAGGTCGTCCTTCGGGCAACGGCGAGGTCTTCCTTTGGGCAGAGGTGGGGTCTTCCTCGGGGCTGACGCCCGCCCGCCGGGTCCACCCTTCGGCGGGCTGCTGATCCCGCACCTGAGAGCGATGGAATCGGCCACCCGCGCGACCACGATGGAAGCGAGTCGAGCACCCTTCCAGGAGTAGACATGTCGCAGGCAGCCCCCACCCCCACAGCTCCCCAGGCCCCGGACCCCGCCGGTGCCGCCGCGTGCGCCGTCGGCCTGAGCAAGGTCTACGGGGAGGGCGAAACCCGCGTCGTGGCGCTGGATGCGGTGTCGGTGGAGTTCGGACGCGGCCGGTTCACCGCGATCATGGGTCCGTCCGGCTCCGGCAAGTCGACCCTGATGCACTGCATGGCAGGCCTCGACACCATCTCGGCGGGCTCGGTCCGGATCGGCGACACCGAGCTCTCCCGCCTCCATGACCGGCAGCTCACCCGGCTCCGCCGGGACAAGATCGGCTTCGTCTTCCAGGCGTTCAACCTGCTGCCCACGCTGAACGCCCTGGAAAACATCACGCTGCCGATGGACATCGCCGGCCGCAAGCCCGACCAGGAGTGGCTGGACCTGGTCGTAGCGACCGTCGGGCTGTCGGGGCGGCTCCGGCACCGTCCCTCGCAGCTCTCCGGAGGCCAGCAACAGCGGGTCGCCGTGGCCCGCGCGCTGGCGAGCCGACCGGAGATCATCTTCGCGGACGAGCCGACCGGCAACCTCGACTCCCGCTCCGGCGCCGAACTCCTGGGCTTCCTCAGGGAATCCGTACGCGAGCTCGGGCAGACCGTCGTCATGGTCACCCATGACCCGGTGGCCGCCTCCTACGCCGACCGTGTCGTCTTCCTCGCCGACGGACGCCTCATCGACGAGCTCGCCGCCCCCACGCCCGAAGACGTCCTCCACCGGATGCGGCGCTTCGACACCAAGGACCGCACGAGCTGACGCCGGCTCCCACGCCGGCCCCTGCGCCCCTCACCCGTCTCGCGATGTCCCTGTCGCGTACCTCCAGGACCACCACATGCTGCGTACCGCCCTGCGCAACGTCCTTGCGCACAAAGCCCGATTGATGATGACCGCGCTCGCGGTGCTGCTCGGCGTCGCCTTCGTCTCCGGCACCCTCGTCTTCGGCGACACCACGGCCAACGCCTTCCGCACCGCCTCCGCCGCCAGCCTCAAGGACGTCGCCGTCGCCGTGCAGGCGCAGATGTCCGCACCGGAGCCGCTCCCCGCCGGCGGCCCGGCCAAGGGCGGGGAGGGCCGGTCGACCACCGTGCTGGACGCCGCCCTTGCGCAGAAGATCCGCGCGCTGCCCGGCGTCACCGCCGTACGTCCCACCGTCAACGGGGAGGCCATCCTGGCCGACAAGGACGGCCGTCCGGTCAACGCCGACAACCCCGAAAAGCACCTCGCCACGAACTACCAGCCCGGCGCGGCCGGTAAGGACAGCCGCTTCCCGCTGAAGGAGGGCCGGGCGCCCGCCGCCGCCGGCGAGCTGGCCCTGGACGCCAAGACCGCCGAGAAGGCCGGCTATCGGATCGGCGACACCGTCCGCTTCGCCACCGACGGGCCCGCGCTGGCCAAGAAGCTGGTCGGCATCGTCACCACCGACGATCCGCGGGTGGCGGCCGGCAGCACGCTGGCGCTGTTCGACACCACGACCGCGCAGAAGCTGTTCCTCACCCCGGGCCGGTTCCACGAGATCGCGGTCGCGGCGCGGCCCGGCACCGACGAGCGTGCGCTGACCGCCCGGGTGCAGGCCCTGCTCCCCGCCGACGGGGCCACGGCCACCAGCGGCGCCGACCTGGCCGCCCAACAGTCCGCGCAGATCACCGCGGACACCCAGTTCCTGACCAAGACGCTGCTGGCCTTCGCGGGCATCTCGCTGTTCGTCGGCGTGTTCATCATCGCCAACACCTTCACCATGCTGGTCGCCCAGCGCAGCCGCGAGATCGCGCTGATGCGGGCGGTGGGCGCCTCACGCCGCCAGGTCGTACGCTCCGTCCTCATCGAGGCCGCCCTCGTCGGGCTCGGGGCCTCCGCCGCCGGATTCGCGCTCGGCCTGGGGATCGCTGCCGCGCTGCGCCCGCTGCTCGGCGCCGGGGACGCCGGGCTGCCCGCCGGCCCGCTGGTCGTCTCGCCCCAGGCCGTGCTGTCGTCGTTGGCGGTCGGCGTCGTCGTGACCGTCCTGGCCGCCTGGCTGCCGTCCCGCAAGGCCGCGAAGGTCGCACCGGTCGAGGTGCTCAGCAATGCCGGCGTGGCGCCGCCCGCCCGCACCCTGCGGGTCCGCAACGTGCTCGGCGCGCTCCTGACCGGGCTCGGCATCCTGGTCATGGGCTACGTCACCACGCTCGACACCACCGACAAGTCGAACCTGCTGATCGCCATGCTCGGCTCCGTCCTGACCCTGAACGGCGTGATCGTCCTCGCCCCGCTGCTCTCCCGCCCGCTGATCACCCTGGCCGGCAAGGTCACCACCCGCTTCTTCGGCGTCAGCGGCAAGCTGGCCAGGGAGAACGCGCTGCGCAATCCGCGTCGTACCGCCGCCACCGCCTCGGCCCTGATGATCGGGCTCACCCTGATCACCGGTCTCACCGTCGGCGGATACTCCACCCAGCAGGCCATGGACGCGGAGGCGGCCCATGGCACCACCGCCGACTTCCAGATCAGCAACAGCAACCACACCGGCTTCGTGCCCACCGACGCGGCCAAGGTGGCCAAGGTGCCGGGAGTCGCCACCGCCGCGCCCCTCACCGGCGGAAACTTCCGGGCACGTGGCCAGTACGCCGGGATCGCCGGGACCGACCCGGCAGCCTTCGCCAAGGTCGCGGACCTGACGTTCCGCGAGGGTTCACTGGCGGGCATCCGCGCCGGCACCGTCGCGGTGTCCGACGAGTTCGCCCAGAAGACCGGTGCCGGCGTGGGCGACACGCTCGATGCCGCCACCGACCCCACGGAGCCCGGGCAGCACCCGACCACGAAGAAGCTGAAGATCGTCGCCGTGTACGAGGCGAACCCCGCGGTGCCCCAGGCGCTGGGCACCCTGCACGACGTCCTGCCGTACAGCGCCACCCACACGCTCGACAGCATCATGGTCAAGACCGGGCCCGGCACGGCCGGTTCACCGGAGCACGACATCCGCGAGGCGCTCGGCAACAGCCCGCTGCTCAAGGTCCAGAACACGGAGCAGATCACCAAGGAAGCACGCAAGAACCTCACCACCGCCCTCAACATGATCTACGGGCTGCTCGGCATGGCCGTCGTCATCGCGGTCCTGGGCGTCATCAACACCCTGGCCCTGTCGGTCATCGAACGCACCCGGGAGATCGGGATGCTGCGTGCCATCGGACTCGACCGCGCCGGCATCAAGCAGATGGTCCGCCTGGAGTCCGTGGTGATCTCCCTGTTCGGCGCGCTCCTCGGCATCGGCACGGGCACCTTCCTGGCCTGGGCCGGCGGCCACCTGATGACCAGGTCGGTGGCGACGTACGAGACGGCTCTGCCGTGGGCCGAGCTCGGCCTCTTCCTCGCGCTGGCACTGCTGATCGGCGTCCTCGCGGCCATCTGGCCGGCCCGCACGGCCGCACGGCTGAACATGCTGCAGTCGATCCAGGCGCACTAGGGGGAGCGGCGGCTTCGTGCCCCGTTGCCGTCCCCATGGAGGGGCGGCAACGGGGCAGCGGCGGGGCAGCAATTCGGTGTTCCGGGTGGGCATGGTCGGATGGACAGCGACCGGAGAAGGACCATGCGCGGCGTCCGCCCACGGGACCAGCCGCACCACAGAAGGAACGCCGGATGAGCATGTGGACCACCAGGCTGGATGCCGCGGGCATTCACGACCCGCAGCTGCGCGAGGACTTCACCCGGCAGCGTGCGCTGGTAGCCGGTTACAAACGCGCGGCCTATATCGCCGTCCTTCTGCTCCTGCCGCGTCCGCTGGCCCCCCACATGATCGCGGCCACCGCGTTCATGCACCACACCGACAACCTTCTCGACCACGGCCCGCTGCACCGGCGCGCCGCCGCCTACGCGGCGTGGGAGGAGGAGGTGAACCAGGCCATCGCCACCGGCGCCGGCGACCACCCCGTGATCCGCCCGCTCCTGCACACCGCCGCCCGTCACCCCCGGCTCCTCGGGCACGTCAAGGACTACCTGCGCACCGCGGCCACCGACCTCGAATTCACCGGCTTCGCCACGGAGTCGGACTACCAGCGCTACCTCGACGCGTACTCCCTGCCGGCCTTCATGCTGGTGGCCGGCCTGCTGGTGTCCGGTGACGAACCCGCCGGCTACCGCGCCGCCTGCCGCACCTACATCGACGGCAGCCAGCGACTCGACTTCGTCAACGACCTCGCCGAAGATCTGGCCGAGGACAGGCTGACCATTCCTCAGGACACGCTGGCGAGCCATGGCGTGACCCGTACCGACCTCGTCGACGCCCGGGACACCCCCGCAGTCCGCGCTCTGTTGCGGCACCTCCTCCACCAGGCACGCGCCGACCTGGCCGCCAGTCACCGTGTGATCGAGTTCCTGCCTGCCGCCCACCGTCCCTTCGTCCGGGCCCTGATAGCCCTGGAAAAGGCCACCGTCGACGCGGCCGGGGCCAAGGGGCCCGGCCTCCTGACCTCCGCTGCCCGCCCCGCCGTTCCCGCCCTGTTGACGATCCTCACGCGCGAATACCGCCATGCGCGCCGGCTGCGGCGTTCGCGTGCGGAGGGCTCCGAGTGAACCGGGTCAGTGAAGGGGGTCCGGGGTCACGCCGACGCCAACCCGGCCGACGCAGCGGCGAATTGGGCGCTGAAACGCAGCAATGCGTCGGTTGCCTGCGGCTCGCCCACCGTGATGCGTACGCCCTCCTCGCCGACGGCGCGTACGAGAATCCCCTGGCGAGCTGCCGCCGCGGCAAAGGCAGGGGATCGTGGGCCCAGCGGCAGCCAGCAGAAGTTCGCCGCGGACGGTGTGACGTCCCAGCCTTGGTGGCGAAGCCCTTCGGTGAGGCGACCTCGTTCGGCGATGACACGATCCACCTGCCGCAGGACCTCGGGCCGACGGGCGAGGGCGGCGCGTGCCGCGGCCTCTGCGATCGTGCTCACCGAGAACGGCAGCAGCCTGTTGCGCAGGGTGTGTGCGAGGTCCCGCGGGGCCAGTGCGTAACCGACGCGCAATCCGGCCAGTCCATATGCCTTCGAGAAGGACCGCAGCACCACCATGTTCGGGATGTCGTGATACACCTCCGGCCCGTTGAGGGTGTCCTGGCCGCCGGCGAATTCGCGGTACGCCTCGTCCAGGACGAGGACCACGTGCTCCGGGACCTCGCGGAGGAAGGCGAGCATGCCGGCAGTGTCGAGGGCGGTGCCGGTGGGGTTGTGCGGATTGCACAGCACGAGTGCGCGGGTGTGGGGGGTGATGCCGTCCAGCATCCTCGGCAGGTCGTGTGTGTGCTCCTTGAGCGGGACTTCCACGGGCCTGGCGCCCGCTGCGTTCACGACCAGGCGATAGGCGTCGAAGGACGGCCGCGCGTAGATCACCTCGTCGCGGGGCCGGGGCGCCGCCCACTGGATGACGTGCTGGAGGATCGCGGCGGAGCCGGGGCCGACGACCACCTCGTGGTCCGGTACGGAGTAGAGGCCCGCTATCGCTTCGGTCAGCTGGCGGGAGAAGGGGTCGGGGTAGCGGTTCGCCCCGTGCAGTGACTCCCGGAGCACGTCTTCCAGGTGGGCGAGGGGGACTGCCGGCATCTCGTTCAGGGACAGCTGATGCCCTGCTCCGTGAGGTGTGGCAGCGCCGGGATGTGCCGGGCCGGCGGCTCTCGTCATGAAAAACCTTCCTCGGTGATCGACCCGCGCTCCGGCGGACGTCATCAGGGGTGCGTGGGGACCTTGAGGGCGTCGTCGAGGAACGCCGTCGTATCGGCGAGGGCGCGGTCCTGGTCCGAGTCGTGGAAGATGCCGTGCAGCGCTCCGTCGTAGACCCGTTCCGTGAGGTGGAAACCGCGGAGCCTTTCGATTCCGCTCCTGGTCTCTTCGAGCTGGGCCAGTGGATCGGCGTCGCCGTGCAGCCAGAGGGTCGGCAGGAAGGACAGGCTGCCCCCGTCGTTGATCCGGTCCAGGCACGTGACGACGGACTCCAGGGTCCTGCGCACGAAGGCCCCGTGCCAGATCAGCGGGTCCTCGTTGTAGCGGGCGGCCTCGGCGGGGTCCCGGGACATCACCGAGCCGACGTCCATCGGCATGTCGGGAATCTCGTCGAAGGCCAGGAGAGAGGTCGCCGTGTGCCAGGAGCCGAGCACGGGCGCGACGAGGACGAGTGCGGAGAGGTCGTCGGGACGGCGTTGCGCGTAGCGGGCGGCCACCATCCCGCCGATCGAGTGCCCGATCATGACGACGGGGAGGCCCGGGTGGTCGGCGCGCGCCTGTTCCAGGACCGTGCCGACGTCCTCGACGAGTTCGTCGTAGTCCGTGACGAGTGCGCGTTGGCCGTCCGACCGCCCGCTTCCCATGTGGTCCGGGGCGTAGACCGCGGCGCCGTGCCGGTTCAGGGCGCGCGCCAGATGCCCGTACCGGCCGGCATGGTCGGCGTAGCCGTGCACGAATACCGCAAGGTACCTGGGCGTCGGATGCGGCCAGATGTGTGTGTGGATCGGGTGCCGGACACCGGTGAACCGGCGCGCCGTGACCTCGGTCATCGCTCTCACTCCCCTTTCGTGGGCGTTCTTTCGTGCGGTGCGGTTCCCGCCCGGCTCACGTCGGCCCGGCGGTACGGCGTCATTCCGCGAGTTCCACCTGGTAGTCGCGCATCCAGTCATTGATCTTGATGAGGGACTCGAACCCGACCCGCAGGAAGCGGAGTTCCTCGGGAGAGGCCTTCCGCACGGTGTCGAAGGCCTTCGCCGCGCTCTGCTCGTCCATCAGCGCGCGCACCGGCGCTCCGGCATCGTCCATGAGAGCGCCGAGCCTGCCCTTGAGCAGCTGGTCGTACGCCGGGTCGGCAATCGTCGGGTAGGGCTCTTTCTTCCTGGTGAGAACGGACTCGGGGAGGTCGGGGGCCACGGCCGCGCGCAGCAGGCTCTTCTCGCGCCCGTCGAAGGACTTCATCGACCACGGCACGTTGAAGACGTACTCCACCAGGGAGTGGTCGCAGAAGGGCACCCGCACTTCCAGGCCCACCGCCATGCTCATCCGGTCCTTGCGCTCCAGGAGCATCGGAAGGAAGCGGGTGAGGAAGAGGTGGTTGACGGTGCGCATGCGCCGGTCGGGTTCCGGCTCCCCGGGCAGGACGGGGACGGCGGCGATCGCGTCCGCGTAGCTGTCGGCGCGGTACTCGTCCAGGGAGAGACGTTCGGGCAGTGCGGGGTCGAGGAACGCCGGGCCCTGGGCGGCGCCGGCGCCGGCCGCGTACATCCAGGGGAACGTCCGCGCACGGGTCGCCTGCTCATCGTGGAACCAGGGGTAGCCACCGAAGAGTTCATCGGCGCCTTCGCCGGACAGCGCCACCGTGGAACGCTGCCGAATCGCCTTGAACAGCAGGTACAAGGACGTGTCCATATCGGCGAGGCCCTGGGGCAGGTCGCGGGCACGGAGCACGGCGGCGCGGGCCGCGGGATCGGACAGCAGTTTCGCGTCGAGCACGATGGACTCGTGGTGGGCGCCGATGTGGCCGGCCAGTTTCGCCGCATGGTCGGCGTCGTCGGTGAGCGCGGACCCACCGGTGACCGGCAGCGCCTGGTGGCCGGACGGGGCGAAGCCGACCGAGAAGCACTGGAGAGGGGGTTGTCCGCTCGGCCGCAGCGCCTGCGCGGCGAACGCCGCCACGGAGCTGGAGTCCAGGCCGCCCGACAGCAACGAACACAATGGCACGTCCGCGACGGTCTGACCCGCGACGGCCGCCTGCAGCAAGGCACGCACCCGGCCGACGGTGGTGTCGACGTCGTCGTCGTGCGGGCGTGCCGGGAGCTCCCAGTAGGCGGTCTCGGTGAGGTTTCCGCGGGAGACCCGGACGAGGTGTCCCGGGCGGACCTGGAACATGCCGTCGAAGATCGCGTGCCCCGGTGTGTTCACCCACGTCATGAGCTCCCGCAGGCCGGCCGGGCTCAGCCGGGCCCGCGCCTCGGGATGGGCCAGGATCGCCTTCGGCTCGGATCCGAAGAGCACCCCGTCCGACGTGGGGTAGTAGTAGAGCGGTTTGATGCCCAGCCGGTCACGGACCAGCAGCAACTCCCGGCGGCGGGTGTCCCAGAGCGCGAAGGCGAACATCCCGGTGAGGTGCCGGGTGAAGTCGGTCCCCCACTCCAGATAGGCACGGAGCACGACCTCGGTGTCGCTGTCGGTCCGGAACGAGTGGCCGGCGCCGCGCAGCCGGTTCCGCAGTGCGGCGAAGTTGTAGACCTCTCCGCTGTAGGAGAGGACGGCGGCGACCTCGCCGTCTTCCTCGGCGGTCATGGGCTGCGTGCCGCCCGCGAGGTCGATGACGGCGAGCCGCCGGTGCCCCAGGGCGACGTGGCTGCCGTACCAGACGCCCTCGGCGTCCGGGCCGCGGCAGGCCATGGTGTCCGTCATCGCCTGCACGGCGGAGCGCTCCGCGCCGGGGTCCCGTTCGAAGGCCACCCAGCCCGCGATTCCACACATCGTCTCTTCCTCCCCTCGCCGGTCAGGCCGGCAGCGCACCGAGCTGTCGATGCAGTCCGAGCAGGTCCATCTCGTCCCAGTGCTGGGCGAACAGGCCGTCCTCGACGAGGAAGATGTCGATGAGACCGACCGAGAAGCGCTTGCCGGACGGCGGGATGTCCAGGATCGTGCCGACCTGTCGGCCGCTGAAGGTCATGCGGGCGACGACCTTGTCGCCCTCGACGACGAGGTCGTCCAGGGTGAGGCGCAGGTCCTCCACCGACGCCGCCCAGCGACGGACCGCTCCCCGCATTCCTTCGATACCGCGCTCGACCGCCGGGTTGGGGTGCCGGTAGTCCGGATGCAGACAGCGGTCCAGGTGCTTCGGGTTTCCTTCGTTGTACGCCGCCAGGAAATGTTCCATGAGGTGCAGCGCGGCTTCTCGGTCCACGGGTGGTCGCCTTCCGATGTACTGAACTCGGTCCGGAGTGCTGATCAGGGGGTGCCGTCGGGAGCCGGCTCGGCGAGCCGGTCCAGCCGCGGCGGGTGCGTCGGGGCCACCTCGGCACCGAGCGTGGTCGCGGCGATCAGGTCACAGGCGTCGGCGTTGCTGTACGGGTGCATGGTCCCGGCGCGCACGTCCCGGTGGGCACGCTCGTACACCGAGCCGGGCCGCAGTGCCGGTGTGCCGATGATCCTGATCACGCGGTCGACGACCTCCACGGCGTGGTTGGTGCCGACGGTCTTGGCCAACACGACGCGTGCGGTGCCGTGTTGGATGCTCAGCTCGGTCCACAGGCCATTGCCCATGACCTCACGGGTGGTCCGTTCGATGAGGGCGCGGGAGGTCTCGATCAGCGCCTCGCACTCGCTGATCTCGGCCCGTACGTAGGGCCGGTCGTCCCAGCCGCGGCTCAGGACGTCCCGCACGCACTGCTCGAAGGCTCCGACGGCCACGCCGAGATAGACCGCAGCGAAGGTGGGCATGGCCCAGCCCCACACGGTCTGGAGCAGCGAACCGTCCAGGGTGCCGACGGGGAAGCTCGTCAGGACGTTCTCCTCCGGCACCATGACGTCGCGGAGTTCGATGTTCTCGCTGCGGGTGGCCCTGAGGGCCGAGGTGTTCCAGGTGCCGTCCAGGACCCGGACGCCGGGGCTGTCGGCGGGAATGCGGAACACCAGGACCTGCGGACCGTCCGGGTGCTCGCGGTACTCCGCCATCGACGTCATGTGGGTCATGACGGCCGAGCCGGTGCCGAAGGTCTTGTCCCCGGTGACGAGGTAACCGCCGTCCACCCTCCGGGCCTTGGCCCCGGTGCTCCGGACGAGCGCGTGCCCGGGCTCCGCGGTGGCCCCCATGAGGATCACCCGTCCGTCCACGATGTCCCTGAGCGTCCGCCGGGCGCGCTCGTCGCCCGTGGTCCGCCAGTTCCTGGCCATCTGGCCGGCCATCGAGAGGTGCATGTTCACGGCGAGCGCCGTGGAGGCGCAGCCGGCGGCCAGGCGTTCCTGGGTCAGGGCCATGTCGCCGAGGGTGCCGCCCAGACCGCCGAGTTCCTGCGGGACGGTCAGGGCCAAATAGCCGGCATCGCGGAGCTCGTCGATGTTCTGGTGCGGGAACTCGGCCTTCCGGTCGTACTCGGCGGCCCGCTCGCGGAAGGCCACCGCCAGTTCCTCTGCCATCGCGACATACCGTTGCCGTGCCGGCTGGGTGATCAGAGGGCGCATAAAGACTCCAGCTGTAGGGGTGCTCACCCGGAGGGTGCCGGGTCCGCGAGGTCGGCCGAGATCAGCCAGGTACGGGCGGCTCCGGGGGTGGCGCGCGGGGGTGTCCGGGGAACCAGTCGCCCTGCCGCCTCGGCCAGTTCGCCGGGTTCGCGCACGACGGCATGCCAGCCCCGGCCGCCGAGCCACGTCTCGGGGTCGGCCACGCCGGACAGCCAGGGGCGCCCCTCGTCACGCATGGTCCGCAACCACTCCTGCATCCACGGTGCGCGGTACAGGTCGGTGTTGACGTGCTCCAGAAAGCAGGCGCTGCCGGCGGCGGAGAGCGCGGTCACCCGGTCGACCACCGTATTCACCTGCGGCTCGGTCAGGTAGTAGAGCACTCCCTCGACCAGCCACGCCGTGCGGAGGTCACTGCGGAACCCCGCGTCGACCAGCGCGGACGGCCAGTCGTCGGTGAGGTCGGCACCGACCGCGATCCGCCGACACCGGTCGGTGGTCAGGGAGGTGCGGGACAGGAAGGCGGCCTTCTCCTCGACGGCCGCGGGCAGGTCCACCTCATAGAGGGTGACGCCCGGTGGCCAGGGAAGTCTGAAGGCCCGGCCGTCCATGCCGGCGGCCAGCACGACGACCTGCCGGGCCGGGCCGGTGGTCACGGCGCGCAGCAGGCAGTCGTCGAAGAACCTGGTGCGTACGGCGAGGACGTCGTAGCGGGAGCTCGGTTCGGACCGCAGACGGGCGTAGAGGTCCGGTTCGGTGCGACGGACGAATTCCACCGCGAGCGGGTCGTGGAACAACCGGTCGTCACGCAGCGATTCAGCTGCCCTGGCGCAGGCGATCCAATGGGCGGTCTCGATCAAACTCGACATGGTGCTCTTCTCGCCGGAGCCGGGCGGTGGCGCGCCCGGCAAGGGGCACCACCGGTCCGCGGCCGTCTCAACGGGCCTGGGCCGCGATGTCGTCGTCCCCGAGCACGCGGGACAGTCCGCGACGGAGCGACCAGTGCAGGATCTCCGTCTGGTTGTGGCGGAACTGGTTCCAGTAGTCGTCGCCCGCCTTGTTCCTGGTGCGCAGCACGACACCGATGTACGCCTTGCCGTCGGCGACGATGAAGGACATCCGGTGTTCGAGCAGCTTGTCCGTGTCGCCGAGGAGCACTTCGCGCTCGCTGGCCTCGAACACCTCGTAGGGGCCCAGGCGTTCGCCCACCGTGGGCAGCGGCTGGTCCCGCGTGCTGCGCATGGTGTTGGGCTTGACCCCGAACGGGCGGAGGACCAGGGCCTGGACGCGGATCCAGAGGTCGATCAACCAGAACGCCCGCTCCGGTGTCAGGCTGGGGCGGTCCATGGCCAGCCGGGCGAGCTCTCTCGCATCAACCTTTTCCTGGTCCGGAATTAATGATTCCGCCGCTTCGGCGTGGGTGTATTCCCCACTGTCACGGAAACCTGCGAGAGCCGTGTCGTCCGGTATTGAACAACTAGCTACTTCCATTGTGGATCCCCCAAGTGTGGCGCCGATGCCCTCCAGGCCTCAAGGCGCCAATGCGTCCGAAATCAACGACGTGAACTAACGCATCACCGGGGCGAATCTAACACCTAAAAGTGATCTTCTAGGGGGCTATCCGCGAATTTTACCAGTGTGGCGTGCGTCACATCGTCTTGTTCGGGATAGCCCCCTTGTGCGGCAGAAGTTCGGATGCCTATGGTCGGCCTCAGCCGGGTGACAAGAGTCCCGGGGGGCCGGCTGCAAATTATGTTTTACGTGGCCGGCCGCATGCGGCGCGATCGACGCGACCGCAAATTTGCCGAAAGGTAAGGTGAACGGCATGAGCACTGCCGCCATCGTCGGCCAGGAGATTGGTGTCGACGGCCTGACGGGCCTGGATGTCGACGCCCTGGAGATCAGCGACTACATGGACGAGACGCTCCTCGACGGCGAGGACCTGTCCGTGACCATGGTCTCCTCCGCTTCGTGCACCACCTGCATCTGCACCTGCAGCTGCAGCTCCTGAATCACGCTGCTGTGCGGGGTCCGACCCCGCAGCCTTCGGTCCTGCCTGCTCCAATCTGGCAGGCCCGAGGGCCCAGCAGCGGAGGACGAGGAGGGGGGACGGCATGCCCACTGTTGCCATCGTCGGCCAGGACGTTGGCGTGGCAGGCCTGACGGCCTGGATGTCGACGCTCTGGAGACCTGCGAGTACGTGGACGAGGCGCTGCCCGACTGCGAGGGCCTGACCGGTGACGTTGATCGGCCCCGTCTCGTGCACCACCCGCATCCGCTCCGGTCGGTGCAGCTCCTGAGCTGAGCACCGGCGCGGGGTCCGCCCCCCGCCGCCCTCGGACCTGCCCGCTCCAATCGGGCAGGTCCGGGGCTCCGGCTCGGACGATATTCCCGTGCCAGGGCGATACGGGAGCCGAACGGCGGCCAGGCCGTCGGCTCCTGTCACCGTCTTTACTATGCCTGATCACGGTGTCCGTGGACCACCGCGGTCCAGTCTGTGTTCGGCATTCCCTTTTACGCCCTGCGGCGGCTGTTTATCCGGCCCTTCATGTGGTCGAGATCAGGTTCATTAATTCGGTCGAGGCGAGGCCGGGCATGGAGCGTGATTCCGGCGTGCGCGGACGGGGGTACCGCCGTGCCGCCGGGATATGAATTCTGCTTTGACCGGCCATGCTCTGCTTCCGGTAACAGAAAGCTGGTATCACGTGCGACCCGTAATCCTGGTGCACGGTCTATTGGGCACGGAGGATGCTCATTATGCTGGGTGCCGGCGTTGGTGGAGACACTCCGTTACCGAAATACGTCTTCCGGGCCACGGAGCCGGTGGCGAGGTCCCGTCACATCCCGCCGCGGCGGCGATAGACCGCCTCCGAGAGGCGATCGGCGAACAGTCGCAGCCGCCCGTCGTCGTGGGGCTTTCCTACCTGGGTGCCGCCGTGGCATTCCGGGCCGCGGAGAGCGCTCCGGACACGGTGGCCGGGGTCGTCATGTCGGGGTATTCGTTCCTGGTGTCGCCGGACACCCTGAATCGCTGGCTGGCGGGTTTCACCAGAATGGCGACGCACCAGCAGGGCTCCCGCAACCACTTCGCCGAACTGCACGGCGAGAAGTGGGAGAAGCTGCTCACCGCGACCTTCGACGAACTGTCCGACGGGTGCCTGCGGCTGCCCGACGTGGACGACCTCACCCGCGTCGAGACCCCGGTCCAACTCGTCAACGGGGCGCTGTTGCAGAACGAGCGGAACGCGATCGGTCCGGCGGCCGCCGCGGGCGCCGATGTCGCGGTCGTTGCCGGCGCCGGACACGTGGTACCGGTGGACGCGCCGCGCGTCTTCGCCGCCACCGTCGAGGAGTTCGCCGCGCGCGTCGACGCCGGGCGCACCGCCTTCCACGAGCGGCGGCGCGCCGCCGAGCGGGCCGCGCAGGGTGACGTCGCCGCCGGGCAAGCCGGGCAAGCCGCGGCAGCCGCGGAAGCCGGGGAAGCAGCCCATGTCTAGGCCGGGGATCAGGTACGCCGGATACGGCGTGGTGCGCGTCTGCTCGCAGCCGGTCGATGTCGTGGCGCAGCTCTCCTCGCGCGAGGTCGCCCGCCTCTGCGACGAGCTCAGGGAGCTGCGGCGCGACTGGCAGGACCGGGCGCCGCGGGTGGCGGAGGAACTCACCTCGCTGGTACCGGAGCTGGCCGATCGCGAGCAGCGCCGCGCCGTGCTCGCGCTGCGCCGACGCCTGCACCGCGCGGCGGACGTGCCGGCGGCAGCGCTCGACGCCCTCGACCTGCCCGGTGGGGCCGGCGTGGGCGGTGCCGCGGAGCTGCGTGCCCTGGCCGCCGCGCGCGACGACCTCACCGCCCGGTGGGAGGACGCGTACGAGGCGGCACTCCGCACGGAGCAGAAGGTGCTGGCCTCCGCGGCCCTGGACCGCTCCCTGCGTGCGGGTGCCCAGCTCAGCGCGGACGGCCTGCTGCACAACATGGACCGTTACGCCGCCGCGGTCGCCGACGGCACCGCGCACGGCAAGCGGGACCGGATGACCGAGTCCACCGTGCTCAACCTGCTGACGCGGAGCGCCCTCAAGCCGTCCCCCTTCGGCCAGTTGGTCCGCACCCGGCCGGTGCTCCTCCAGGACGCGGTGGCCGACGTGCCCTCGACCGAGCTCGACGCGGACGCGCAGGTGTCCGTCTGCCGGCTGCCCCGCCAGCTCGTGAGCTGGGTGGAACGCTCGCTCGCCGACCACCCCACGTTCCGGTCCGCGGCGGTTCTGCGCCGGGCACCGGTGGTGGGATCGTCGAGCGAGGGAGTCGTCTTCCTCCTCCGGGGCCGGGACGGCACCCACGAGCCGGCCGCCAAGGAGCGGCTCGTGCGGGTCCCGTCCAGCGCGGTGGTCACCGAACTCCTCGCGTTGTCGGCCGACTTGGCGGTACCCGAGCGGGACGTGCGGGCACGGTGCGCCGCGCTTCCCGACGTGGATCCGGCCGCCGCGCACACCGCGCTCGACACGTTGATCGAGCAGGGCGTGCTCGCCCGCGACCTGGGGGTGGGGGACCAGCATCCGCACCCCGTCGCGCGGCTGGTCGCCTTACTTCCCCAGGACTGCGACGCCGGCCTCCGGGAGTGCGTGGACCGGATGGCCGCCGCCGAGTCCGCGTTCGAAACCGCCGGGCTCGAACGGCGGGAGGAGTTCATCGCTCAGATCAAGCGGCAGGTCGCCGAGGTCGCCGAGCGGTGCGGGGTCGCCACCCCACCGATCGACGCGGCACGCACACTCCTGTACGAGGACACGGTCGTGGCCACGCCACGCACCGAGCCCGCCGACCGCTGGCAGCGGCACCTGCCCGCCCTGTCCCACTGGCACCGGCTGCTTCCGCTCTTCGACGACGCCGCCCACGTCCGGGCGATCGTCGCCGACGTGGTCAGGACGCGGTTCGGCCCCGGCCCGCACCGGCTCCTCACGCTGTTCGCGGCGCTGTCCTCGGCCAAGGTGCAGCTGCTGCTCACCCAGCGGCTGACCGATGTCTCCGCCCCGCTGCCGACGCAGCTGCGCACCCTGCAGGACGCGGTGTACGAGCTGGCCCGCCCGGACGACGGCGCCGAGGCGGTGATCGATCCGCGGCGGGCCGCGGAGCTCGCCGAGGGCCTTCCGCCGTGGATACCCCGGTGGTCCCGCGCGAGCTGGAGCGTGCAGCACGATGCGTCCCCCGACGGCGGGCTGCTCGTCGTCAACGGCGGCTCGATCGGCTTCGGACGCGCCATCTCACGGTTCCTGCCCTCCTACGCCGCGGTCGGTGACGGCGGATTCGGCGAGCTGGTCCGGGCGGAGATCGCCCAGGACGACCGCGCCTCCGCGCCGCTGACCGATCTCTCGGCCGTGCTCGGCATCAACGCCAATGTGCACTCCCCGCTCTTGGGCAGCTACCTGCGCTACCCCTGCGCGACCCCGGAGGAGTGGGGCGGGGACCCCGGCGTCTCCCTGGAGGAGTGCTGGGTCGAGTTCGACGAGGGCACCGGCCGGCTGCTGCTCCGCCGGGGCAAGGACGGCCCGCCCCTGCGGCTGGTGATGCTGAACTTCCTGCTCAACGAACTCGCGCCGCGCTTCTACCAGTTCCTCAACTTCTTCGGCGCGGGCAGCCTGGCCAACCTCGCCTGGTGGGACCGGGTCGATCAGCGCCGCGGCGACCCGCACACCGTCCGCCACTACCCGCGGGTCCGCTCCGGGAGCCTGGTCCTGGCGCGCCGGACCTGGAAGGTCCCCGCCGACCGGCTCCCGGACGTCGCCACCGGGAACGGCGCCGACGCGTTCGCGGAGGTGCGGCGCTGGCAGGAGTCGCTGGGGCTCCCGGACCGCGTCTTCTACCGCGGCTTCACCCTCCCCGACCCGCTCGTCCCGACGTCGGAGGAGGAGCAGCACACCTGGGCGCGGACGCTCGCACGCTTCCCGACCTCGGCCGAACGCAAGCCCACCTTCCTGGACTTCACCAGTGTCACCAGTGTGCGCGCCTGGCGGCGGGCACTGCGCCGGTGCCAGGGAGACCTGACGTTCCAGGAGTGCCTGCCGACGGTGGGCGACGACGGCGCACAGGGCCACCGCGAGCGGCTCACCGAGGAGTTCATCATCGAGACCACTGAGGGGGCACGGTGAGTACCGACACTGCGCACTCCTGGCTGTCCTGCCACGTCTTCCACCACGGCGACACCGATCCGTTGCTCACGGATCTCCTCCTGCCCATGGTCGACGAGCTGCGCGGCGCGGGACGCCTGGAGCGCCACTTCTACCTGCGCCACTGGGAGCGCGGTCCGCACGTCCGGCTCCGGATGCAGGTGCCGGCGGAGCAGCACGTCGACGTCCGGGCCGAAGTAGAGCGCCGGATCGTCGACCACCTGGAGCGGCATCCCGGCCCCGCCGATACGGATCCGGTGCGGCTGCGGGATGCGCTCCGCCACCTCAGCGCGCTGGAGCACGGTGACGCCTCCGACGCCCTCATGCAGACCCCGGAACCGCCGAACACGGTCCGCTGGATCGACTACCGGCCCGAGACGGCCAAGTACGGCGGACCGGAAGGCGTCGAGATCGCGGAGGACGTCTTCCACGCGAGCTCGCTGCTGACCGGGCAGGTGCTCCGGCTGGTCCGCAACGACCGGGCGCGCCTGGGGATCTCCCTCCAACTGCTGCTCCTGGCCTCGCGGGCGCTGGGCTTCGGGCCGGACGACCGCGCCCTCTTCCTCCGCACCTACCACGAGCGCTGGGCCGCGTACGTCTCGGACGACCGCCTGCTGGCCGCCTGGAGCGAGCAGTACCGGCTGCAGCGCGCGGACTACGCGAAGCTGATCGCCGGCCTGGACACCGGCGAACCCATCGGCAAGGGACTGGGCGAGCGGTGGGAGCGCACGCTCGTCCAGGCCCTGGAGCGGCTGCGCCCGCTCGTGGCGGCAGGGCGGGTGTGGCCGGCGGAGACCGACCGCTCGGCACCCCCCGTGGTCGCGCTCGCGACCCTCGTCAGCCAGTACCTCCACACCACCAACAACCGGATGAACGTCCGCCCGCAGGGCGAATGCTTCGTCGCCTACCTGGCCTGCCGGGCGGCGGAGGAGCAGGGCGCGAGCCGGTCCCGCCCGGTGCCGGCCGCACAACGACAGGGATGAGTGCCATGTCCAGCAGTGAACAAAAGGATCTCACCGTCAGCGTCCCGTGGTCGGTGCAGGAAGACCTCCTTCTCGACGTGGCCGCGCCCACGCTGGAGGAGTCGGTGGCACTCGGCGAGACGGAGTCATGGTTCTACCTGCGGGAGAACTACGGCGGCCGGCCGTTCCTGCGGTTGCGTTTCGCGACCCGGAGCCCGTCGGTCGAACGCCGCCTGAAGTCCCGGATCATGGAGCACATCGGGCCCGCGGCGTCCGACGACCCCTTCGCGCACCAGCCGTACAACCACGAGCACGACTGGCTGGGCGGCGAGGCCGGACTGGGACTGGCGGAGGCGTTCTGGACCGAGACCACGCCGCTGGCGCTGCGGACCCTCCGTGCCACGCGCGGCGACCGCGCGCTCCGCCTCGCCGCGGCCTTCGACTTCCTCGTGTGCAGCGGCGTGCTGCTCGCCCCCCATCTGCCGCCGCCCGTCGCCAAGTTCGGCTTCAAGGCCGGCTACCTCTCCTACCTGGCGACGTTCGAGGGCTACATGCTGCTGATCCGGGACCCGGAGGGCACCCGGGCCAAGCACGCCCAGCGGTACGAGCAGAACCGCGACCTGTTGCGGCCGCGCCTGCGCGCACTGGTCGAGCAGATGCAGGACCCGGAGGGTGACCTGGCCGACGTCCCCGAACTGGCCCGTGAGTGGGCGGTGCGGCTGCGCGGCTATCTCCCGGCCATCCGGAAGGGCTTCGACGAAGGCCGCTTCTACCTCTACGCCACCCCGCGGAAGGCCGAAACGGCCAAGCTCACCCCGTCGCCCGACGGCCTCTACCGCAGGCCGAAGGTGGAGTGGCTCGCCGACCTGCCGGAGCCCCCGGTGGCCGGCATCCACCGGGCCATCGCCGACAACACGTACTACCAGGGCATGATCCGTGAGGACCGCCGGTTCCTGGCCTCCCGGCTGGCCCAGGCGTACACCAACTGGCACCTCTACCGGCTGGGCTTCCTGCTGGCCGACCGGTACACGCTCTTCTACCTGATCGCCCGCGCCTTCGAGGAGGAGTACGACCTCGACGCGGCGGAGCTCATCCGGTCCGTGCAGCCGGAAGCCGAGGTCTCCGGATGACCGCGGCCGACACCGGCGCACCGCCGCTCTCCGGTGACCCCTCGGAGCGCGGACCGTTCGACGACGCGGGCGTGGACGCCTTCGTCCGCAGGCTCCGCGGCAGTTACGAGGAGGTCCACCCGCAGCACTGGCAGATCGACTGGCGGAACATCCCCAGCCCCTTCCGCTGGTACGCCGACCTGCCCCGCAGGGACCTGCCGACGATGTCGCGGACGGTCGCGGCCGGTGGCCCCGCCGCGGCGGCCGCGTTCGCCGCGTCCGACCCGGCCACCCGGCTCGGCGCGCTGCTCCAGGCCGGCTACGGCCTGACCGGTGTGCGGTGGTACCCCGCCGGCATCGCCAAGAGCAGCCCCGAGGAGCCCACGCCGGTCCACCGCAACCCGCACTACCAGCTCCGCCGCGCCATGCCCTCGGGCGGCGTGACGTACCCGGCCGAGTGCTACGTGGTCACCGCGGGCACGGAGGGCCTGGACGCGGGGATCCACCACTACGACGCGGTGCGCCATGCCCTGGCGGTGCTGTCCCGCGGCCGGCCGCCGGCGGAGCTGGCGCCCCCGGCGGGCAGCGTGCGGATCGTCCTCACCCAGCCGCTGTGGAAGAACTACTTCAAGTACGGCGACTTCTCCTACCGGCTCGGCGCGATGGACACCGGGGCGGTGGTCGGCCAGTTCGCGCTCGCCGCCCGCTCGTGGAACCTGCCCGCGCGCGTGGCGTTCGGCGTGGACGAGCGGCGGATCGCCGACCTCCTCGGGCTCGACCCCGAGGAAGAGGCCACCCCGGCCGTGGTCGACATCGCGCTGGGGGAACCCGCCGAGGCGGAGCGGGGGCCGGCCGCCGGCCCCGCGGCTCCGGTCGGACGGCCCCGCTGGCTGGGGGCCTCCGCGCCGCCCGGCCCCACCACCGGTACCCGCCGCATGCACGCCGCCTGCCTGGCGGCCGGACGTCCCGGCCGGCCGATCGACCTTCCGGCCGTCGTGCCGGCGGACCTGGCCGACCGGGCGGACGCGGAGCTGCCCGCGGTGTCCGGGCGGCCGCTGTCGGTCGCCGACTCCTGGGCCCGGTCGGCCCTCGGTGAGCAGCTGAGGGGCGCACCGCTCCCCGCGGACGTCCTGGCGGACTGGCTGCCCCAGGTGCTCGCCCCGCTGGACTGCGACGTGACCGGGAGCGGGGACGGCCCCGCCCTGACGCACCCGCGGTGCGTGCTGGTCGTCCGCTCCGTGCCGGGGGTGCCCCCGGGGGCCTACCTGCCGCAGCAGGACGGGCGCCGGCTCGCCCGGCTTGCCGACGGGGACTTCGGGCCGGTGGTCCAGCGGAGCATGTTCGCGCACTACATGAACGTCGGACAGGCACCGCTGATCGCCGTCATGGTCGGTGCCACCGAGCCGCACCGCGGTGCGAGCGGTCCGGTCGGCTACCGCACCCAGCATCTGCTGGCCGGTGTTCTCGCCCAGCGCCTGGCCGTGTGCGCGGCGCGGGACGGCAGGTCCGCACACCCGGTGCTGGGCTTCGTCAGCGGCGTGCTCGACGAGGCCCTCGGACTGGGGGCCCGACGCCTGACGTCCTTGCTGATGGTCCCCGTGGGCGGCTACCGCCGGGGCCTGTATCTGGAGAACAGTCTGAGTCCGCTCGCCGCGCCGGCGGGCGACGGGGGTGGGATATGACCGGCACTGTGCTGCGCCTGCGCGCCGATGCCTACTACGTACCGGTGCCCAACGGGGTGTGGATCCGTACGACGGACGGCTCGTTCACCCTGAACGGCAAGACGGTCGCGACCTGGGTGGAGAAACTCGCCCCCCTCCTGGACCGCGGTGTGGTGCCCGACGAGCTCCTCGGCGCGCTCAAGCCCGAGCAGGCCGCCTTCGTGGACAAGCTGCTGAAGGCGTTGGAGCAGCGGAAGGTGCTGCGGCCCGAACCCGCCGACGAGGGGGCCGACGACCCGGAGTCGGCCCGTCTCTTCCCCCAACAGGCGGAGTACCTCCGCCACTTCACCGCCCGTCCGGCGGAGGGCTTCGCCCGTGTCCGGCGGCACCCGCTGGCCGTGGCGGGCCCCGCCGAGCGGGTGGGGCCGCTGGCGACGACGCTGATGGAGACCGGCTTCGGCGACCTCGTGCTGCTGGACACGGCGCCCGGGAAGGAACTCCAGGAACTCGCGGAGGACTTCGGCCGGCAGGGTGCGCCGGTATCCCTGTCCGGCCCGGACGGGGACCTCGACGGACGGACCGTGATCGGGGTCTTCGCCCCCGGAGAAGAAGCGGACGCCTGGCGGCTGCTGGACCGGGCCGAAGCGCTCGGCAGTGGCGCCTGGGCGGCGCTGGTCCGCGGTCAGGCGATGCTCCTGAAGGGGCAGGTGCCCCGGTCGGGCCGGGCCTGCGTCCGCTGCGCCTGGCGGCGCCTGGCCCACCAGGCCGTCGAGCTGCCGCCGTCCGACGGGCTCGGGTACGTACCGGTGTCGGTGGCGGCGACCGTGCTGGCACAGGAGGTGTTCCAGTACGTCGCCGGCGGCGACGACGCCGTGCTGGGCGAGGGCGTGGTGGTGGACCTGACCCGGCTCAGCATCTGGCGCACGGACGTCGATCCGGACCCCGAGTGCCCCGGGCATGCGGTGCCCGCCGGCCCGGCGGACCCGTCGGTCGCTCCGGCGGTCGGTCGGCGGACCCGGTTCCCCGACTCGGTCTTCGGCGCGCGGTGCTTCGGCCCGCTGTTCTCCTGCACCCCCGAACAGCTCCCGCAGTTCCCGCTCACGGCGCTGCGCCTGCGGATCAACCCGCCGGGGCGCGGCGAGCCGACGGGCTCGGCCGACGGCCCGGTCATCGTGGCGGAATCCGTGGCCGACGCCCGCGCCGAGGCCGCCCTGACCGCGGTCGAGGCGACGCTCCCCACCAGCGGCGACGCCGTCGTGGGCGTGGGCAAGGACAGCGCCGAGGCACGTGCCCGCGCCCTGCTCCGCTGGGCCGACTCGGCACTGGCCGACGCGGCACCGGACGACGCGGCACCGGACGACGCGGGTGCGGAACGCCGGGAGGGCACGGCCCGCTCCGAGCGGGCCCGCGCGCTCGCCGAACTGGCCGGCGGGGACGTCGAGCTCAGCACGGCGCGCCATCCGAGCGGACTGTGGCGGGCCCGGGTGGACGGCACCGTCACCCGGACCGGCTTCGACCCCGACCAGGCGGCGGAGCGCGCGCTGCTGGCCGCCCTGGCGCGGGGACAGCTCGGGCACGGCGACCACGTGACGGCCGTGACGGCGTGGACGGGCACGGTCCCGGAGGAGCGCCGGGTCGACGAGGTCGCGTCCGCACTCGGCCTGGCCTGGCGCGAGCCCGCCCTCCCGCCGCTGGTCGCCGCCGACCTGACCGGCATCGTCCTGACTCCGGGACGCGCGGGATGAGCGAAACGCTGACGTCGCGCCGCCGGGCGCCCCGTCTCCCCGACGGTCCCGCGGCGGAGTTGCGCCGAGGGGTCGGCGACGCGGTCGAGGTCCGCACCGCGGACGGCGCGCCCGCGGCCGGGGACGGCCGCCCGGTCGTCGTGGTGCACCTGGACTGGGATGCCGACCTCTCGGACCTCCCGGCGGCGGACACGGTCGTCGTGCCCGTGTACGGGCTCCGCGGCCGGGTCGTCGTCGGCCCGGTGATGCGGCCCGGTCAACCCGGCTGCCCGCACTGCCTGGCGCTGCGCGTACGGGCGGCGGACGGTCCCGAGGGCGTGCCCACGGGGGCGGAGTCCGTCCCGCGCCGGCTGTCCGCACGGCGCGGCGGCTGGCTGCCGCCCGGAGCCCTGCGCCTGGTGGCGGCCGTGGTGCGCGACGAGGCGGAGCGGCTGGCCGCCGGAGTGCCCCCGCGCGGCGTCGACGCCGCCTTCGCGGTCGGGCCCGCGCGGTTGACCGGCGACTGGCACCCGGCGCTCCCGCACACCTTGTGCACCGCACCGCACTGCCTCGGCAGCCGCCGCCCGCTGCCGCCGCCCCTTCCCGACCTGTCCAGGCCCCTGCCCACGACCGGCGTGGGCTCGGCACGACGCGTCCCGGCCGCCCGGTACGCCGAGCGACTGGAGCAGGAGTACCTCGACGCGTGGTCGGGCCTCACCCGGTCCGCCGCGGTCGGCGACCGGGCCGCCCTGCCCTCGACGCAGGTGCGGGTGCCCACCGTCTGGGGATTCGACGAGATCGCGATCGGGCGGGCCGAGGACTACGCGGGGGCCCGGCCCGCCGCGATCCTGGAAGGCCTGGAGCGGTACGCCGGGTGGCACTGCGGCGGCCGCGACCCCGTCCGCTTCGCCGCGTTCGCCGAACTCGACGACGCGGTCGACCCCCGCTCCCTGCTCCTGCACCCCGACGAGGCGTACCGGCAGCCCGGATTCGAGTACACGCCGTTCACGCCGGACACCCGGACGGGGTGGGCCCAGGCGTACTCGGCGCACACCGGGCGGCCGGCGCTGGTGCCGTTCCACGTCGCGTATTACGGCGCGACCAGGCGCCCGGACACCGGCCCGCGGTTCGTCTACGAGAACTCCAACGGGTGCGCACTGGGATCCGGCGTCGAAGAGGCCCTGCTGGCCGCCTTGTTGGAGGTGGCCGAGCGCGACGCCTTTCTGTGCGCGTGGTACTCCGGGACGCCGTTGCCGGAGATCGACCTCGGCGGGTTGACGGGCGAAGCCGCCCGCGCCGTGCGGACGGTGCGGCACCGGACCGGACGCGACCTGCGGGCCTTCCGGGCCCTCGGCGCGTTCGACGTTCCCGTGGCCCTGCTCGTGACGACCTCACCCGATCCGGAGCTGCCGGCGACCCTGGTGACCGCGGGCTCGGGGCTCACGGTGGAGAGGGCGCTGCTCGGGGCGGTCCACGAGATGGCCGCCGCGGCGCCCGTGATCACGGTGGAATACCGGCGCCGCCGCCCCGAGTTGGAGCGCGCCCTGCACGCCCCCGACCTCGTGCGCCGCATGGAGGACCACGCCCTGGTGGGAGCCCTGCCCGGGGCCCGGTCGCGGTTCTCCTTCCTCCTCGACGGGGTGCCGCCGAACCCGTCGCCGGCCGTGGCCCCCGCGCCACCGGCCGGCGACGTCGCGGCGGATCTCGCCGCGATGCTCGCGGCGGCGCGGCGCGACGGACAGGAGGTCTTCGTCGTGGACCACACCACCGGCGAACTGGATCGCCTGGGCCTGAGCTGCGTGAAGGCGATCGTGCCGGGCACCGTGCCGATGACCTTCGGCCACCGGCACCGACGGCTGCCGCCGCCCGAGACCCTCCAGGCGTTCCGGGCCAGGAACGGCATCGGCCCCGTTGAGTTCCCCATCGAGGAGGTACGGCATGAGCCGCACCCATTCCCCTGAGACCGCGGCCTCGGCCGCCCCCGCGGCGACGCCCGAGGGGCTGAGTCCCCTGCCCAACGGTTTGGGATGGGTGGTCAGCAGCCGGTCCCTGACGGTTCGGCTGCTCGGCGACCACCGGCTGGGCGTCCTGGAACCGCAGCCGGTCATGGCCCACCTCGTCACGAAGCTGCCCGACGCACTGCGCCCCCAGGTCGACGAGATCGCCGCGTTCGCCGAACGCGTCATGCTGCAGACCGGCCCCGCACGCCATCAGGTGCTCCGCAGGGCGTTCGGCGGATTCTTCGACGCCGACGCGATCGAGGCCCGCACGCCGGAGTTGCGGCGGGGCGCCGAGGACATCGTGCGCCGGTTCGCGGCGTCCGGGGGCGGCGAGTTCATGACCGCCGTGGCGTTTCCGTACGCGGTGCGCGTCGGGGCGCGGCTCATCGGCTTCACGGACGACGACTACCGGCGGCTGCACAAGCTGAGCCAGCAGGTCGCGCTGGTCGCCTACGCCGCCCGGCTCGACGACCCCGCGGAGGCGGTCCGTGCGGGCCATGCCGCGCTGGTCCGGGTCCGGGAGATCGTGGCGGCGGCCCGGCCGGCCGCGCCGGCGGCGTCGGTGCTCGGCGCCTGGCACGCCGGGACGTTGGACCTGTCGGACGAGGACATCGAGGCCAACGCCGTGATGCTGGTGCAGGCCTCCCTGGAAACGGTGTCCGGCATGCTCGGGAACGCCGCCGTACGGATCCTCGGCACACCGGGGGCGCTCGCCGACGCCGCATCCCGGGAGAGCCTGCTCGATGAGGCCCTCCGTGCGGAGCCCCCGCTCAAGACGCTGGAGCGCGTGGTCCGGGAGCCGTTCCAGCTCGACGGTCACGAGTTCCGGTCCGGGCAGGTCATCTCGGTCCGGGTCGCGGACGCCAACCGGCTGGACGACGACCCGGTGGCCGGCCGGGCGCTGTTCTCCTTCGGGTGGGGTGCCTACCGCTGCCTCGGCGCCCGACTCGCCCGGCACCAGGCGCAAGAGCTCTTCCAGGCGCTGCACCACCTCGCGCCGGACGCCGCGCCGGCCGACGCGGAGATCGAGCGGGTCCGGCACATCCGCTTCGACATGCCGCGGCGGCTGCCCGTGGTGTGCTCCCCGCCGGCGGCCGACGGTGCCTCGCTCACCCGCGCGCTGACCGACGCCCTCGAAGAGGAGGACCTCGACCGGCCGTTGACGTCGCTGGAGCGCGAAGTGACGTACGTGGTGCTGAAGGAGAACGGCGTGATCGTCCCCGAGGACCTGCGGGGCCCGACGACCATCAGGGAGTGGGTGACATGGGCGCTCTCGGAGCATGGCTGACGCAGGCCGCACCCGTGCTGCGCGGCTCTGGCGCGGGCGTGGTGACCGAGCGCGGACGGTTCTCCTGGCCCTCGCTGCTGGCGCGGGCCGAGGAGTTGGCGGCGGAGCTGCCCGACGCGCCGCACGGCTGGGTCGTCCCCTCGGACGGCGGCGAACGGTCGCTCGTGGGGCTGCTCGCGCTCGGCCTGCTGGACCCCGCGCCCCGCTGGGTGCTGGGCGACCCGGCCCGGTGGGGCGCCGCCGGACACGCTGCCGTGGGCGACGGCACACTGCTGGCGGCCGGGCCGCAGGCGGCGCCACCGCCGGGCGTGGACGGGCCCACCTACGCCACGGCGTCGTCGGGCACCACCGGGCGGCCGAAACTGCTCTTCGGCCGGCCCCACGCGGTGGCGTCCGCGGTCGAGTTGTACGCCCGCGGCCTGCCGGAGTACGCCTCGGCCGAGGTGTTCGCCACGTGCTCCGCGATCGATTTCGCGGCGGCCTTCTACATGGTGGTCGCGCCGGCCATGATGCTCGGCCGCGACCTGGTGCTGTTCCGGCCGAGCGGGTGGGAGACGGCGATCGGCGAGCTGGCCGGGCGGGCGGGGGTGTGCCTGGCGCCGCCGGCGCTCGCCGTGCTGGGCGCCCGGACCGCGGCCGGCCAACGCGCCTTCTCCCACACGTGTTTCGTCCCCGCCGGCGGTGGCCTCACCCCGGAGCGGGCGGAGCGCATCAGCACGGGATTCCCCGGCAGCCAATTCCTCACCATGCTCGGTTCCACCGAGACGGGACTCGTCACCGTCGACCGTGCGGTGCGCGACGACGGCTACGTGGGAGCGCCGCTGCCCGGCAAGCCGGTGTGGCTGGAGGACATCGGGCCGGACGGGGTCGGCACGCTGTGGACCCGCGGCCCCGACACCCGGTTCGCGGTGACCGGCGGACGGCTGACGACCCGGCCGGACGGCGCGGTGACCACCGGTGATCTCGCCCACCCGGCCGACGGCGGCTTCGTCCTGGACGGCCGCAAGGACGACTTGGTCAAGGTCGACGGCGTCAGTGTCTACCCGCGGGAGATCACCGCCGCCGTGCGGGCGCTGCCCGGCGTCACGGACGCCTCGGTGGCCCTCGACCGCTCCCGGACCGGCGATCGCCTGACCGTCATCGCGGTGGGCGACATCACCGAAGCCCGGGTCCGCGACGCCTGCCGACGACTCCCCGCCCCCGTGACACCGCACCACGTCGTCTGCCGGCCGGCCGACGAGGCCGCCTATGACGCACGCGGCAAGGTGCTTCGCTGAGAAAGAGCGTGATGGCATGACGACCGGACCCACTCGTGCGGCAGTCACCGAGGCATTGCTGAGGTGCCCGGCCCCGCTCTACGCACGCATGCACCGCCAGGGGCCCCTGGTGTGGAGCCGACCCGACCGGACCTGGGTGGTGACCGGCTACGACCTCGCGCGGCTGGTGTTACGCGATCCCCGCTTCCGCCTGCCCGGCCCGCCACCGGAGTCGGAGTGGTCGGAGAACGGCAGCCACGCGGGCTTCTTCCAGAGCATGCTGCTGGCCTCGGAGGGAGAACGCCACGCGCGCCTGCGCCGCTTCCTCGGACGGCTCTTCACCCCTCGGGCGGTGCGCGCGCGGACCGTTCGGATCGAGGCCGCCATGGCGGCGCTCCTGGACGACGCCGGGCGGTGTCCGACCATGGACGGCGTCGCCCGGATCAGCGCGCGCCTGCCGGTGAGCGTGATCGGCGACCTCGTCGGGATCCCCGAGAACGACCGCCACGAGGTCAGTGAGCTCTGCCGAGTGATCAGCAGGGGCGGCGGCGTGGCGTCGGGGCGGCCCTCCGGGGACGACGTCGGCAACGCGCTGGCCCGGGTGGACGACCTCGGCCGGCTCGTCCAGCGGTGGCGGGCCACCCCGGACCGCCTGATGCCCGACTCCGTGCTGGCACTCGCCGTCGACGCGCGGGACACCTCGGAGGCGCTGTCCGACACCGAGGTCCTCGCCAACGTCTTCAGCCTCTACATCGCCGGCCACGACACCTCCCGCAACATGCTCAGCGGCTTGCTGCTGCGCCTGGCCACCCACCCCGAGCTGCTGGCGGGCCTGTCGGCCGGCGAGGTCGACACCGCGGCGGAGGTCGACCGGCTCCTGCTGGGCGAATCCCCGCTCACGTTCACCGTCCGGGTGGCACAGGAGGAGTGCACCCTCGAAGGGGAGCGCATCCGCCCCGGCGACATGATCAGGGTGATGCTCGGCGCGGCCAACCACGAGCTGCTCACCAGCGGCGCGCAGGCCGACCACGCGGGGGTCAGCTTCGGCGAGGGACGCCACGTGTGCCTCGGCGCGCACCTGGCGCGTACCGAGGGCCGGGTGCTGCTGGAAGCGGTCGGCCGGCGGTGGTCCGGGCTCCGGCTCGCGGCCGAGCCCGCCTGGACGCCGCACTTCCTCCACCGGGGACTGGACAGCCTGCCGCTGGAGATCGCATGGCGGCAGTGAGCGGGAACGACGCACCACCGCCCACCGACCGCGTCACCCTGGGCCCGGTCGCGGTGCGCCGGCGCTGCCGGCTGCCCGGTTCCGTCGTGGTGGATCTGGGCAGCGACGGGGTGTGGCAGGCGGCCGGAGCATGGGCCGCCGCCGAGGACGCCGCCCACCGCCGCGGCGCCGTGCTCGCCGACCACCTCGGCACGCTGGTGCCGACGGTGCGTCAGGAGCAGCGCCGGGACGTGCTGCGGGCGCGGCGCGCCGCGTTCAACGCCCGGCCGCTCCCGACGGGGCTGCCGGTGGACGCGGCCACCGCCGACCGGATCGCGGCGTACACGCGCACCCTGGCGTCCCGCGACACGTCCGAACGCGAACTCGGCCTGGCCTTGGGGAAACTGGCCGAGACCGCCGGCGCGACCGTGGACGCGGCGCTGCGCGAGGAGGACATCGCCTGGTCCGTCGAGCTGTCGGTGCCCGGCCTGCTGGCCGCCGGACCGGTCGGTGTGCTGGACGCGACCACGGGCAAGAAGGCCCGGCGCAGGGCCCTCACGCTGCTCCGCCTGGTGCACCGCGCCGCGACCAAGCCCACGCCGTTCGCCGGTTTCGCCACCACCGACGTGCTCTTCCGGGGCGCTGCGACGACCCCGCCGCGCACCCATGTGCGGGTGGATCGCGTCGTGGTCGAGTGGGTGCGGCAGTGGATCGCCACCGGCGGCTACCGGAGCCTTGAGCCGGAGCTGCTGTGGCTCACCGTCAACCCGAGCGCGGCGGTCCGGGAACACCCCGACGGCCTGCGCGTGACCTGGCTGGTGAACGCGGCGAACGGCACCGAGCGGGTGCGGTCCGCGCGGTGCGGAGCGGCGCTGGCCGGCACGCTGCACCAGTTGCGGGACCCGGTCCGCCTGGACACCGTCGCGCCCGGTGGCGCGCTGCCCGACACGCTGACGCGGCTCATCGAGCGCGGGCTGCTGGAGGCCGGACCACGCCTGCCGACCCACGGCCGGCGGACGCTGTGTGCGGTGGCCGACGCCACGGTCCCGGCGCCGGGCGCCGAGGGGGAGGAGGCCCGGCGGGCCCAGGACGTGCACGACGCGCTCTGCGCGCTGCGCGACGCGGAGGACGCGCTCGCCACCGCCGGGGCGGCGCGCACCGCCGCACTGCGCGGCGCGAAGGAGGGCATCGCTGCCCTCTCCCACACCCTGGGCACCGGCGTCCGGACGGCCGACCGCGCGACGGTCAGTGCGGACGTCGTGGGCGTCCGGGCCGACGACGGCATCCTGCGGACCTCCCCCGAGGTCCTCGCCGACCTGGGCCGGGTCCAGCGCATCGTGCCGTTGCTCGGCTTCGAGTTGCCGTTCCAACTGGCCACCGGCATCGCGTTCCGGCGCCGCTTCGGGCCGGATCCGGTGCCGGTGCCGACGGCGTACGAGTGGTTCCTCGACGCGGGCCGGAAGGAAGCCGATGCCCTGCTCGCCGACTGTGCGGCGGAGGAGCTGGCGGCGGTGCTCGCCCTCCGTCAACGGCTCTTCGACGGGCTGCGCGCGGCGGCGGAGGGGCCCGGCACGGAGGTCAGCTGCGATCCCGACCTGCTGGACGCGGTGGCGGCGGGGCTGCCGGACGCCGTCATGGACCTCCCGTGCGCGGCGTGGCCGGTACAACTCGCCGGCGACCAGGTGGTGGTCAACGGCGTCGGCACCGGCTACGGACGCTTCGCCGCCCGGGTCGCCGCCGACCTCGACGCGTCCCGGATCGCCGAGTTGCGCGCGTGGGCGGCACGCGCGGAAACGCCCCAGGCGGGCGGAATCCCGGTCGACGTCTCCGCGTTGCTCGGGGCCACGGTCAATGAGCACCCGCTGTTGCTGCCCGCCGCGCTGAGCTATCCGGGACGGGCGCTGGAGTGCGACCCCGCGGCCCGCATCGACCTGTCCGCCTGTGTCGCGCAGGCGGTGGGGGGCCGGATGCTGCTGTTCAGCGACCGCTTCCCGGGACGACCGCTGTTCCCGGTCCCGCACAACTCGACCCTGGCCACCGTGGCGCCCGGACTGTACCGGTGGCTGAGCCGCTTCGGGCCGGCGTCCGGCGCGACGCTCACGCTGTGGGACCACGTGGACGCCCTGGCGGCGCCGGAGTCCCCGGCCACCGTCCGCCACTACCCGCGGCTGACCCTGGGTCACCTCGTCCTGAGCCGGCGCACCTGGAAGGTCCCCGGCGCCGCGCTCCCCGGCGGGACGTGGGCGGGGACGGCCCAGGGGGCGCTGGCCTGGCACCGCTGGTGCGCGCGAACGGGCGTGCCCCGCCGGTCGTTTCTGCGCAGCACCACGCTCCCGGACCCCTGGGACGTGGTGCGCGGCCGGGCCGACAAGAGCCCGGTGACGGCTGCCCGTTCCGCCTCCGGCGCGGGGATCCGCAAGCCCCTGTACGTCGACCTGTCCCAGCCCCTGTGCTGGCCGGCCGCGGCGGGTGCCCCGGGGGACACCCTGACCTTCACCGAACCGCTGCCCGACCCCATCGACGCCGGCCCCGACGGTCGCGTCACCGAGTACGTCCTGGAGACCTCCCAGCCCCCGCGCGTATCGACCGCGGGCGGCGCCGGCGCCCGGCCGTAAGAAGGAAGCCAATGGCACACAAAGGCATCATTACGCTGATCAACCCCAACCAAATTTATCCACCTATCGCGCCCTATGCACTGGACGTCCTGACCACGGCGCTGGAGGCCGAGGGATTCGACACGCACGTACTGGATCTCACGTTCCATGTGGGCGACTGGAAACAAGCGCTCCGGGATTACTTCCACGGCAGCCGCCCCTTGCTGGTCGGCGTCACGTGCCGCAATACCGACACCGTGTACGCCTTTGAACAACGCCCGTTCATCGATGGGTACAAGGCGGTCATCGACGAGGTCCGCGGGCTGACCGCGGCTCCCGTCATCGCCGGTGGCGTGGGGTTCTCCACCATGCCGTTCGCCCTGGTCGACTACTTCAACGTCGATTTCGGTGTGAAGGGTCCCGGCGAGAAGATCATCTGCGACCTGGCCCAGGCCCTCGTCGAGGGGCGGACCGCCGACCACATCCCGGGACTGCTCATCAACCGCGGCCCCGGGCAGGTCACCAGGGTGCCCCCGCCGGTGCTGACCGGACGCGCGGCGGCTGCTCCCGCGCCCGTGGCGGCCCCCGCACCCTTGCCGGCCCCCGCGCCCCTGTCGTTCGACGCCGTCGGCCGTTACGAGAGCCGGGCGTGGCAGGCGGAGACCGAACGCTCCTACACGCGGCGGTCCGGCGAGCCGTACAAGATCGACAACCTGCGCTACTACCGGGAGGGGGGCCTGGGCAGCATCCTGACCAAGAGCGGCTGCGTCTACAAATGCAGCCACTGCGTGGAACCGGACGCCAAGGGCACGCAGTTCGCGCGCCGCGGGGTGGCCGCGGTGGTGGACGAGATGGAGTCACTGACCGCCCAGGGCATCTACGACCTGCACACCACGGACAGCGAATTCAACCTCTCGATCTCCCACAGCAAGAGCCTGCTGCGGGAGATCGTCCGGCGCCGGGAGAGCGACCCGGCCGGTCCGCTGCGCCACCTCCGGCTCTGGGTCTACTGCCAGCCCGCGCCCTTCGACGAGGAATTCGCGGAGCTGCTGGCGGCCGCCGGCTGTGCGGGGGTGAACGTCGGCGCGGACCACGTACGCCCCGAGATGCTCGATGCGTGGAAGGTGACCGGGAAGGGCACGCGCTACTACGACTTCAGCGACACGGTGCGGCTGGTGGAGCTGAGCCACCGCTACGGAATGCTGACGATGGTCGAGGCGCTGTTCGGCATGCCGGGAGAAAACCTGTCGACCATGCGCGAGTGCGTCGACCGGATGATGGCGCTGGACGCGACGGTCACCGGCTTCAGCCTCGGGCTCCGCCTGTTTCCCTACATGGATCTGGCGATCTCTCTGGCCGAGAAGTGTGACGGGGTCCGCACGCTCCCCGGACTGCAGTCCAACAACGCGACCCGGCCGATCGTCCTGAAGCCGCTGCGGAAATGCAGCAGCCCCATCGAGTACGAACGGCAATTCATGTTCGACGAATCCGGTGAGTTCCGGCTGGTCTGCTACTTCTCGCCGGACCTCCCGGAAGCTCCGGGAACGGTGGGCAGCCCCCACGGGATATGGCAGGCCTCGGTCGATTTCCTCTGGGACCACATTCCGAAGTCCGAATACTATCGAGTGATGCTGCCGACCATCTCCGGCAGCAGTGAGAACGACAACAATTACGCCGACAACCCGTTCCTCACCAGCCTGAACAGGCAGGGGTACACCGGCGCTTTCTGGGCGCACTGGCGCGACCGCGAGGCCATCATGAGCGGTACCGGCGCCCTCGGGGAGCTCGCGGTGGAGGCGGCCCGGTGAGCACTGAACTCCCCTCCCTACGAGGGCAGGTGGCGCTGATCACCGGCGCGGGCCGCGGCCTCGGCAGCATCCTCGCCGCCGGACTCGCCGAAGCGGGCATGGCGGTCGGGCTGATCGGGCGCAACCGGCGGCGGCTGGACGACACCGCACGTGCCTGCGCACGGCACGGGGCCGCCACCGCCGTCTGCGTGGCGGACGTCCGTTCCCCACGGGAGATCCGGGAAGCCGCCCGGGCGGTCCATGCCGAACTGGGGCCCGTCGACCTGCTGGTGAACAACGCCGGGCTGGTGGACCAGGGCGAGGCCCCCTTCTGGGCAGCCGACCCCGAGCACTGGTGGGAGGTCTTCGAAACGAACGTCCGCGGCACCGTCAACGCCTGCCAGGCGGTGGGACGGGAGATGATCCGGCGTCGGTCGGGCCGGATCGTCAACGTCAGCTCCATCTTCGCGGTGAAGGGGGACCTCCGCTACTCCGCCTACAGCGGTTCCAAGGCGTCGCTGCTGGCCCTGGCCGCTGTCGTGGCCGAGCCGCTCCGGGACCACGGGGTCCACCTCTTCGACATCAGCCCCGGCATGGTGCGCACCGACATGACGCTCTCCATGGCCGTCTGCGCGGGCCGTGAGGACTGGACGGACCCCGCCCGTTTCGTGGCGGCGGTGCTCCGCGTGGCGCGTGGCGAGCTGGATCCGCTCGCCGGACGCTTTCTGCACGTGGGGACCGACGACTTCGATGAGTTGCTCGGCCGGGAGCAACTCACCGGCTGACGGCGAAATTCCGCTGAGCCCTCTCGTGCAGCGCGATGCCGACCGACACGGAGACGTTGAGGGACTCGGTGGAGCTGGCCATCGGAATGGAGACCGATGCCGCGGACGCCTGCTTGAACAGGTTCGACGGGCCGCCCTTTTCGCTGCCGAACGTCAGGGCCAGCCGCTCGCGGGCGTCGCCGAGTTCCTTCACCGCAAGGTCGCCGTCGGCCTCGAACACCATCAACCGGAGGCCGCTGTCACGGACGAAGGAGACGGCCTCCTCGCGGCTGGCGAGCACAATGGGGAGCGAGAAGACATAACCCCGGCTGGCCCGGAGCAGACGTCGGTCGGCGATGCTCGTGAGATCGCTGTCGACGAGCACGATTCCCGAGGCCCCGAGGGCGAGCGAAGTCCGCACGATCGCCCCGATATTCCCGACGATCTTCGCTCCGTCGAGAAGGACGACATCCCCGTCCCGCTGCGCGATATCGCTGAATTTGGCCGGGCGGGGAACGCGGGCGATGCCGAAGGTCTTGGCCTTCCGCTCCCCCTTGAACAATTGATTGACGATCGCTGAATCGACAAGCCGGACCGGTACCTCGTGCTGCCTGCACAGGTCGAGCAACTCAGCGGAGAGCGGCGTGTTGTCGCTCCCGTACACCTCAATGAATTGCACCCCCGCCCGAATGCATTCCATCAGCGGTTCGGTGTCCTCGATCAATGTCGTCCTGATGTTGGACCGGGAATGCTTGGTGACATCGATGATGCGTTGTACCGCAGGATCGGAATTACTGGTGATCGTGTCCAACTCAGTCATGGGCCGAGTCTAACCGTCCGCTTTTGGCCGGCGTCGTCCGTGGATGCGGGGGAGCGAACACCCGACGCCGACGTGTACGAGGCCGGTGCCCCCGGGCGGGCCGGCCTGCCGAGGGTGCCGCGGGACTACTGGTGCTTCCCGCCGCCGTTCCCGCCGTTTGTCCGGTCGTTTCCGGTCGGGTCGTGCGTGCCGCCGGGGTTGGCGTCGGCCGTGCTGTTGCCGGAGGCGCCGGTGTTCCCCCCCGGGCCGTTGCCGGCGTGCGGAGTGCCCTTGCCGGGTTTGCCCGTGCCGGCCGGTCCGCCCGGCGCCGCCGTCGCCCGCGCCAGCTGCTCGGAGCAGTACGCGGCGACCTTGTCCCGTCCGCCGGCGGCCGCGACGAGCCGCTGCCAGGCCGTCGCGTCGAGTGCCTTGCCGTGTCCCTCGACCTTCTTGTAGGCGCGGCAGTGGGCCGCGGTGTCCTTGGCGGAGGAGGGGTGGTTGCCGCGGCCGGAGCGGCCGGAGGGCGCCGACGAGGCCGTATTGCCCGGCTGATCCGGGGCGACCACGGAGGGGTGCGTGGGCCCCCGGCCGGTACCGGCACCGTCGGTGGACGGGCCGGCCGAACCGATGGCCGCGTACGCGACACCGCCCAGGGCGAGGCTGGCGAACACCGCGCCGAACGTCATCCGCGCCGGGCGCCGGGCACTCCGCTCCTCGCGCGGCCGCCAGTCGTCCCGGCGCCGGGTACGGGCCCGGTGTGCGCCCGCGCCGTGGTCGGCGGCCCGGAAGGCGGCCAGGGCCCGCCGCTCGGCCTCGGGATCGGGACGGTCCGCGCGCAGGGCGGCGCCCAGCATCGTTTCCAGCGTGGCGGAGTCCTGCACGTCCGGAGGGCCGGACACGGAGCCGTCCGGGTGCCCGTGCCGGTGACGTGCCGGAGCTCCGTCGCCGCTCAGCCGTTCACCCATGTCCGCTTCCGTTCCTGGCCGTTCCTGTCAGACCGTTTCGATTCGTCGAGGTGCCGGTCCTCGGCATCTTTCGACCGTTCACTGTCGCCCTCGACCGCCCTCGTCGTTCATTTCGACTTCCCCAGCGTTCGGGAAGCCCCATCCGTCACACCTTCGCCCGCCTCGTCGCCGACGCCCAGCCGGCGGGCGAGACCTTTCAGGCCCCGGTGGGCGGCCGTGCGCACCGCTCCCGGACGCTTGCCGAGGACGCGTGCGGCGGCGGGCGCGTCCAGTCCCACGACGACCCGCAGGAGCACCGCCTCGGCCTGGTCCCGCGGCAGCCCGCGGACCAGTTCCAGGGCCTGCTCGGTGGAGAGGGACTCCAGGGCCTGGTCATGAGTGTTGTGCGGTCCGGGCAGGTTCAGTACGTCCTGTTCGGTCCCGCCGGCCCGGGGCCGCACGCGCTGGCGGCGCAGATGGTCCAGCGCCCGGTGCCGGGCGATGGTCGTGGTCCAGCCGCGGAACCCGGCCCCGTCCCCCTTGAAACGTCCGAGGTCGCGGGCGATCTCCAGCCAGGCGTCGGAGGCCACGTCCTCCGCGTCCCTGCCGACCAGTCCGTGCAGATAGCCGAGCAGGGCCGGCTGCACGATCCGGTAGGCCATCGCGAAAGCGGCCTCGTCGCCGCCCTGGGCCCGCGAGACCGCTGCACCCAACTCCTCGTCGTACGTCGCTGCCCGCCGGGTTTGCCCTACCTGACCCAAAGCTGCCCTCGTTCGCTCCGGTTTCATGGTGAGTCCGTGTCGCCCGCCGCGCTCCGGTCGCATCGACGGCCCATGGTGAACAGCGTCCGCCCTCACAGAAGTGTCACAACGGCCAGTGGTTCTTCACGTCGTCGGTGAGTGCGGGCCGGCGCCTCTGCGCATTCCTCGCCCGGATCGCCCCTTTCCGGGGGCTTCATCCGTCCCGTGCGGCCCAGGTGTAACAGTTCCGGCCGAGTTCGCTCTCTCCATGCGGGCGACTGTGTCGGTCGGCCAGGACAGGGGACACGACTCGTGCGGTGGACAGACGGAAGCGGAGCGGCGTACGGCGAGGATCCGTACGCCGGCGCCGGCTACACCCATGCCTACGGCCGCCACGGGTACGCCTACCGTCCGGAGCACACCTACCGCCCCGAGTACGCCTACGGCCGCCAGTACGCCCACGGCCAGGGACATGCCCATGGCCACGAGTACGGAGGGGGCGTCACGGGCGTCGCCACCGACACGGCCGCGCCGCCCTGGGACGGGGTACAGCCCGCCCAGTGGACGCACCCGACGGGACAGTGGACGCACCCGACCGCCCAGCAGACGCACTCGACGGGGCAGTGGACGTACCCGACAGGGCAGGACACGGCAGCATGGGACCCCCTGTACGGCGACGCCCTCACCGGGCCGTTCCCGCCGGTGTTCCCCACGGAGCAGCTCCCGGTGTCCGACACGGCACAGCTGCCGGTGATCGACCCACCCGGCCACCCCGTGCCGGAACCCGACACGCCCCAGGGCGGGTCGGCGAGCCCCGTCTTCGTCGATTCCTCGGGGCGACGCCAGCGCCGCGTGCTCCGCGCCGCCCGGCTGCTGCTGATCCCCGCCGGCGGCTATGTCGCCGTGCTGATCAGCTCGATGCTGGGCGGCCCCAGCATCAGCTCTCCGTTCGTCCCGCACGCGGAATCCCCGCACTCGGTCACGCCCACGGCGACCGCACCCGACTCCTCGTCCGACACCGGACACCCGACGCGGAGCGCGAGCCCCACCACGGCGCGGAAGAACTCCGGCACCGCGGCGCGGAAGACCCCCGGCCCCACCGACCCGACGGTCGCCTCCACCGCCCCCGCGGCCCCGTCCCGGCAGGCGGCCGCGGGGGCGGTGGAGGCGACCGTCGGGTCGGTGGGGCCGGGGG
>NZ_SDIG01000116.1:0-21186 GCF_004122755.1 Streptomyces sp. TM32 | reverse complement strand
TGAGGGCGAGTGAGTGCGGGGCCGGGTGCATGCGAGGCCCGGCGTCCCGGGCGGAGGCGGCTTCGTCGTGCGAACGGACTGCTGCGAACGGACGGAAGTCGTGTGAACGGACTGCAAGTCGTGCGAACGGAATACCCTCCGCACCTGTCACGTTGTGGCACCCGAGGGGGTGCTCGGCCCCCCCTACGGGACCCGTTCGACCGTCCCTTACGGAATGCGAGCGGAAAGGGTGCGGCCCGGTCCGCGTCAGGCGGCGGTGCGCGTCGGCCGGCCGTCCGCGTCGGCCGGCGGTCCGCCTCAGGCGGTGAGCGGCGCGGCGGCTTCGTCGACGGCGGTGCGCAGGTCGGGGTAGACCTCGAAGAGGCGGCGGACACCGAGCGCGGCGAGCACCCGGTTGACGTGCGAACCGTCCACGGCGCCCTGCGCCGGGAGGATCAGCCGCAGCCGTCCCTGACAGGAGCGCATCAGCCGGCGGGCGGCGATCAGCACCCCGACGCCGCTGGAATCGCAGAACCTCACCTCGGAGAGATCGAGCACGAGGGAGCGCCGGCCGTCGGCCACCGCATCGTGCACGTGCTGGCGCACCGCAGGCGACGTGACCAGGTCCATCTCACCGGAGACCTGCAGTACGGCCCAGGGGCCCTTTTCGTCTTCTGCCACCTTCAACGACACGCGCTCGAAGCCTTTCGCTCGCTTTCGTACCGGATGATCCCGGTGATGTCCGGAACTCACCCTTCCCCGCCTCGACTGCCCGGCCTCTCTCCCCTGAAACACCTGGGAACCCTTGGCGCAACGGGCCGTCCCGCCCAAGGCTATGCCCAGGCGCCCCCTGCCTTTCGCCGACATCCGGTCACACACGGATAACACATACCGCTGAGCGGACAAGAACGATCCGCATCGATCCGCTTCGATCGGGCAGTATCGCCACAAAGCGAGGGCTTCCGGCACACCCGGCTCTTACCATTCCCGTCCCGCCCCGGGCTCGGTTTGCCGCAAAGGAGCGTGCGTTGTCGGACCCGCGCATTACATTCGAGGGCACGGCGGGCCTGTGAGGGTGCACACAGGTCCGGGAGCGGGTGCAGGAGCGACGGCTGAGGTGTGAGCCCGAGGCGGCGGGCAGGGATGAGGACCCCATGGGACACGACGCGTCACCGCGTTGGGACAGGCGCATGCAACAGCGGCTCACCCACGGCGAAGCCGCCGCGCTCGGCGAGGTCTACGACCGCTTCGCCTCTTTGGTGCACAGCCTCGCCCACCGCGTCCTGGACGACGAGGACGCCGCCGACCGCGTCACCCGCGAAGTGTTCGCCTACGTCTGGGAGCACCCGGATTCCTACGACCCCAAGCAGGGCACCCTGCGTTCCTGGGTCGCCGCGGTCACCCGCCATCAGGCCGTCCAGCGGCTGCGCCAGACCGAGGCCGCCTCGGCGCGCGACGGCGGGGCCGAGGCCCCCGAGCCCGCCGAGATAGAGCAGAAGATCCACGAGGCCTCCACCGCCGCCCGCGCCGACTACATCGTCACGTCCATGCCCGCGCCCCTGCGGGCCGCCCTGGAGCTGGCGTACTTCCAGCGCCGGGACTACCGCCAGACCGCCGCCGACCTGGGCGTCACGGAGGACGAGGCCCGGCGCCGGCTCCGTCTGGGGTTGCAGCTGCTGTCCACCGCCCGCACCCACCAGGCCCTGCCGCCGGCCCGCCGCGCCGCGCACCCGGCACCCACCGCCCGCGCCCCGCACGCTCCCCGCGGCCCGCGCCCGCCGCACTCCCCGTACACCGGCCCGGGGGCCTCCGCGCCGCCCGGCCCGGGCCATGGACGGTCACTGTGAACGGCCCGGACGAGTGGGACGAGCGCGAACTGCCCGACAGCCCCGGCGAACGGCCGCGGATACCGTCACCGCGCTCCGCCGCCGAGGACCTCGGCCCGCTCCCGGACCCCGCGCCGCTGCCCGTCGCCGAGCCGGACGCCCCCGCCGGCACCTTCCCCGCCCCGGAGGCCGGGGACGGGACCGAGCCGCCCGTGGCACCCGTGATCATTCCCGCCCCGGCCGGCGCCCCACCACACCGGATCCTCAAGTCGCTGCTCGGCGCCTGGGCGCTGGCGGCCTGCTCCGCCGAGGAGACCGCCGCTGTCGAGGCGCATCTGACCGACTGCGCCTCCTGCGCGGACGAAGCGCTGCGGCTGCGCGAGGCCGTCGGGCTGCTGCATCCCGCCGACAGCCTCGATCTCGATCCGCTGCTGCGCTCGCGGGTACTGGAGGGCTGCCTGGGCCGTCGGCCGGCCCGTATCCCGGTGCCCGAATGGGCGACGCCGTACGACGCGGAGACCGCCAAGCTGGACGCGCTGCTGCGGGACATGGGCCCGGCGGAGTGGCGCGCCCCGGTGCGGCTGCGCTGGTTCGAGGGCGAGCGCCCCGTCGAGCGGGAGACCACCGTCGCCGGTGTCATGGGCCATCTGATGGCGGTGGACGGCCTGGTCGCGACGGCGCTCGGGCTGACCGACCCGCTCGGCACCGCCGCCCCGCCGGGCGCCCCGGATCCCCTCATCCGCACGGAAACGTTCTGGCGGGCGGCGGACGAGAAGCAGAGTCCGCTCGCCACCCACGGCCCGTGGCGCGACCAGAGCAGCGCGCTGATCCGCCAGGTGTCGTTCGCCGGCACCAAGGTCGCCGAACTCGCCGTGCCGTACGGCGAGTTCCGGCTCCCGCTGCGTGACTCGTTCCTGGACCGCGCCTTCGAGTGCTGGGTGCACGCCGGCGACATCGCCGAGGCCGTGGACTATCCGTACGAGCCACCGGCCGCCGGCGGGCCGGGCTCGCCGCGCCGCCGCAGCGGCTGGTCGAGGCGGGCGCCCCGGGCCGCACCCTCCATCTGGAGGTCGAGGGCAACGGCGGCGGCCACTGGTACATAGCGCTGGACTCACCGGCAGCCCTTGGCACCCCGGAACACACCGTCGCCCACATCGCCCTGGACAGTGCCGAGTTCTGCCAGCTGGCCGCCGGCCACATCTCCCCCGAGGAGGCCGCCGCGGGCCAGCTCGGCGAACGCGACGCGATCCGCGAGGTCCTTTTCGCGACGGCTTCGCTCTCCCGGCTTTAGGGCTGGCTGGTGCTGGTTTGCGCTGGCCAGTAGGGGGCGGTCAGGCCGCTGGGGCTCGCCAGTAAGGGGCGGTCGAACGGGTCCCTTAGGGGGGCCGAGCGCCCCCTCGGGGCCACAACGTGGGAGGTGCGGAGGGTATTCCGTGCCGAGGGCATTCAGCGGCGCCGGAAAGCCACCCTCAGGCAAACACCACAGTCCGGCTGCCGTTGAGGAGGACCCGGCGCTCGCTGTGCCACTTCACGGCCCGGGCCAGCGCCTGGCACTCGACGTCGCGGCCGATCGCCACCAGCTGGTCCGGGGTGACCTCGTGGCCGACCCGCTCGACCTCCTGCTCGATGATCGGGCCCTCGTCGAGGTCCGCGGTGACGTAGTGCGCGGTGGCACCGATGAGCTTGACGCCGCGGGCGTGGGCCTGGTGGTACGGCTTGGCGCCCTTGAAGCTCGGGAGGAAGGAGTGGTGGATGTTGATGATCCGGCCGGACAGCGCCTTGCACAGATCGTCGGAGAGCACCTGCATGTAGCGGGCGAGGACCACCAGCTCGACCCGCTCGGCATCGACCAGCTCCAGCAGCCGCGCCTCGGCCTCGGCCTTGGTGTCGCGGGTGACCGGAATGTGATGGAACGGGATGTTGTACGAGCCGACCAGTTCGGCGAAGTCCTTGTGGTTGGAGACCACGGCCGCGATCTCGACCGGCAGCGCGCCGATCCGGGAGCGGAAGAGCAGGTCGTTGAGGCAGTGCCCGAACTTGGACACCATCAGGATGATCCGCATCTTCTCGTCGGCCCGGTGGATCTGCCAGTCCATGCCGAAGGAGTCACCCACCGCCGCGAAGCTGGCCCGCAGCTTGTCGACGCTCACCGAGGCGTCCGCGCTGAAGTGGACCCGCATGAAGAACAGCCCGGTGTCCCGGTCGCCGAACTGCTGGCTGTCCTCGATGTTGCAGCCGGTGATGAAGAGGTAGCTGGATACGGCATGCACGATCCCCTGCTTGTCCGGGCAGGACAGCGTGAGGACGTACTGATCGTTCTGACCGTTCCGATCGTGCTGACCGGGCTGGGTGGGCTGCGACTCGCTCATGACCTCATAGGGTCGCACACCTGTCGGGCAGCTCAGGCCGGGGCGTCCGCCTGACCGGTCATGATGGCCAGTACCTCCAGCGAGCGGGGCACGGTATCGGGGTCCTCACCGTCCGCCGTCGCCAGCTGCACATGGGCCTCCCGGGCCGCGCGGACGGCCTCCGGCCAGCCCTGGTGCTCCATGTACGCGGCGACCGGAGCGTCCGCGCCGACCTGGTGCATGATCCGCAGCACCCGCAGCACGGCGGCGTCGACGAGCTGGGCCTCCTGGCTGTCCCGGAAGATCGTGCCGACGTACTTCTCGGCGGACCAGTTGTCCAGCCAGGTGTCCTCGACGAGCCGGTAGACGGCGTCGGTGACATCGCCGTAGCCGGGCCGGCCGGCGAGCCAGGCCTCCTGCTGGAAGGCGGGGTCGGAGAGCATGTGCAGCGCGGAGCGCACATTGCTGCGCCAGCGCCACCACGGCATGTCGTTGAGCGGCATACCGCCCATGGTGGTGGAGCGGCGGCCACGACGGGAAGACTTCTCCGAACCTTGCACAGTATTGGATCGTACGTTCCGGTCAGGTGATCTCAAGCAGCCCCCCGGAGTTCACCTCAGCGTCACCTTCCCGTGCCATTTCGTCACTCACCCGTTCCGGGCAGGACGGAAGGCTGCGGTGCCATGACCGGACGGCGACGCCTTACACCCCGCCCCTTTTCCCGTGCGCGTGTGATCCCGATCGCTTCGGCGGCGGCATGTACGGCGGTCATAGGGTCCCTGCTCGCGGGCTGCGGCTCGCTTCCCGGCACCGGGGATTCCGGCGAGAAGGATCCGATCACGGTGATGACCTGGGCGCCCGAGGACACCAAGGCGACCAATATGCCGGGTATGCCGGCCATGGCGGAGGCCTACGCCCGCTGGGTCAACTCCCGCGGCGGCATCAGGGGCCACCACCTGCGGGTGCTGACCTGCAACGAGCGCAATGACTCGGTGTACGCCGCGCAGTGCGCGCAGCGCGCCGTGGACGAGGGCGCGGTCGCCGTCGTCGGCTCGTACAGCCAGTTCGGCCGCGCGTTCATGTCGCCGCTGGAGGTCAAGGGCATCCCCTTCATCGGCGGCTACGGCGCCTCGGACGAGGAGTTCGAGAGTCCGCTGTCCTACCCCGTCAACGGCGGCCAGGCGTCCCTGCTCGCGGGCAACGGCCGCCAGCTGGCCGGCGACTGCAAGCGCGTCGCGCTGGTCCGCCCGGACACCATCCAGGGCGACCAGATGCCCTCGCTGCTCAACTCCGGCCTGACGAGCGGCCATCGGCAGCCGGCCAAGGACATCAAGGCGCCCGAGGACGGGACCGACTACTCGTCCGAGGTGAACCGCGCGCTGGACGGGGTGCACGCCGACCCGGCCGTCTACGGCTCGCCCAAGGCCGGCGGGAAGGCGGACGGCGCGTGCGTGAGCGCCTCGCTCGGCGACCACACCGACGCGTTCTTCGACTCCTTCCGGCGGCTCCAGGAGGACAACCTCCGGGTGCGGGTCGCCTCCGTCCTGGGCAGCGTCGGCCAGTCGCTGGTGAACCGTACGGGCGGCTCGGCCGGGCCGCTGGAGGGCGCGGACATCACCGGCTGGTACCCGGTCGCCAGCGATCACCGCTGGGACCCGATGCGCAAGGTCATCACCGACTTCGCCTTCGACGACAACCGCATCGACCCGGCCGACCAGGGCGTCCAGACCACCTGGATCGCCTACACCGTGCTGCGCTCGCTCGTCGAACAGCTCGACGACCAGGGCACCGAGGACATCACCTCACACGCCCTCCAGAAGGCGCTGGACCGCGGGGACCGCGCCGTCGACACCGGCGGGCTGACCCCCAAGCTGCGCTGGCGCGACGAGGACATGCTCGCCGTCCAGGACTTCCCGCGCATCGTGAACGGGACGGTGACCTACCAGGTCGTACGGGACGGCGAGTTGGCCGCCGCCCGGCAGGGCTTCGTGAACGTCACCAGCACGCTGGAGCGGCGGCCCTCCGACGACTGAGCGGGACGGGGCGGGCCGCCCGGCGGGGCCCGCCCCCGCCGGCGGCTCAGAGCTGCTCGGGACGGCGCTCCGTCAGCCCGTACTTCTGCGCGAGCGGGTTCCAGATCTGGGCCGCCTGCCGCTTGGCCTGGGTCGCCTGGCCGCTGGCCACATTGCCCTGGGCGGCCTGCCCGGTGCCGCGGGCCCGGCCCTTGTGGCAGCCCTTCTTGCCGCCGACCTGGCCGGCCCAGGCCGCGTAGTGGTTGTCCGCGGCGGCCGAGGACTGCCAGGCCTTGGTGAGGGCAGCGGTCAGCCGGGCGTGATCGGGGATCTTGTCGACGGAGAGCTGCTGCAGCCGCTTCACCAGGTCGTTGCGCTGCCCGGCCGCGGACCGCAGGTCCTTGGCCGCGCCGTCGAGGTTGCTGCACGTCTTGATGCTGTTGACGGCGCCGATCACGGAGGAGCGGCTGTTGTTGCTGTCGCCCAGCAGCGCGTCCAGGTCCTTGGCCTGCGCCTGGGCGGGGTCGGCGGACGGCTTCGGCTGCTCCGACGTCTTCGCCGTCTTGGACGCACCGGCCCCGGAGTCCTGCTTGGCACCCTCGTCGCTGCTGCTGCCGCTCAGCGCCCAGCCGATGCCGAGGCCGGCGCCGAGGAGCGCCACGATGCCGATGCCGATGAGCGCGGCCGTGGGGAGCCGGCGGCGCCCGCCGTCGTCGTCGTACGGGGCCGGCTGGTCGTAGCCGCCGGCCGGCGGGAACTGCTGCCCGTACTGCTGCTGGGGCGGCTGGCCGTACGGCGGGCGGCCCGGGTCCTCGAAGCGCGGCAGCTGCGCCGTGGAGTCCGGTGCCCCGGCCGCTCCGGACGTCCCCGGACCGTCGCGGAAGAGGCCCTCGAACTCGGCGGGCGTGGGGCGGTCACCGGGCGCGCCGGGGCGGACGCCGTACGGGGCGCCGGGCGGCGGGGGCGGTGCGCCGGCACCCACCGGCGGGATGAGCTGGGTGGCCTCGCCGTCGCCCGCACTCTGGGCGCCGGGCATCGGCTGGGCGGCGCCCTGGGGGCCGCCCTGCATCGGCTTGATCGCGCGCAGCATGGTGGTGGACTCGTCGGGCGTCTCGGGCCGGGAGCGCGCCTCGGGCGGCAGCGGCGCGGCGCCGCCCGACTGCCCGCCTATGGGGGGAATCAGCGCGGTGGCCTCGGCATCGCCCGAGGCGGGCGGCAGCGGAGCCCCGGTCTGCGGGGTCGCCTTCACCAGCGCGCCGGACGGGTCCTGGGGCTGCTGGCCGTACGGCTGCTGGGGCTGGGCCTGCGGGGGCTGTTGCCCCTGTGCGGGCTGCTGGCCCTGCGGAGGCTGCTGCCCGTATCCCTGCTGGGGCGGCTGCTGGCCGGCGTCGTAGGGCTGTTGTCCCGCCGGCGGCAGTGCACCCTGCTGCGGCATCGCGGGCGGGGGCGGCACCGGCGACTGCCCCTGGGGCGGTGCCGGGAAGCCCTGACCGCCCTGCGGCTGCCCCTGCGGTGCGGGGTAACCCTGCTGTGGATCTTGGCCGAAACTCTGCTGGTGATCCTGGCCGTAACCCTGCGGCTGCTCCTGGCCGTACGCCTGCGGCTGCCCCTGGGCGGGTGCCGCGCCGTACGGCTGGGGGGCGAGGGCGTCCTGCTGACCGGGCCCCCAGGGCTGGCCCCACGGCTGGCCGGACGCCGGCGCGGCCTGCTGGTCGGGCACCCACTGCTCACCGTTGGCGGGCAGCACAATGCCCTCTCGGGCGGGACCGGCCGCAGAATTCTGCGGGTCGTGCCCCTGTCCGCTCTGCGTCACCGTGACTCCTACCAACGTGCAGACTTACCGAATCGACGGCTGCACGCTACCGGGTCGCAGCAACGTTCGACCACGTCGCCTGGTCACACCCCCGCCCGCCCCGGAACGCCGCGGGCGGACCGCACCCACCGGCCCGCCCACGCCGCACGACAAACCCGACTCCGCACGACAAATACTGCCGCCAACCCCGTACGAGGCGTTGCTCACGCCGCGGCGGCCCGCAGCTCCAGTCGTGCACTGAACTCCCTGACGACGGGTTCGTCGCGGTACGGCTCCAGCCGCAGCTGGAAGTCCTCCAGATACTCCGCGCCCCGGTCCGAGCGCAGCGCGCCGAGCAGCTCCACCGCCTGCGTTCCCGTGTGGCAGGCCTGCTCCACCTCGCGCTGTTGCGCCTGGGCGCCGGCCAGCAGCAGCAGACCGATGGCCCGGCGCCGCGCCCGGCCCTCCGGATGCCCGTCCAGCGCCTCCTGCGCACGCTGTCCGGCCGGCCCCGGCTGCCCCAGGTCCCGGTGGCAGTGGGCGAGTTCATCGGCCAGATAGGCCTGGTCGAAGTGGGCGATCCAGACCGGGTCGTCGCCCGCGTCGGCGGCCGCCTCGGCCCGCTCCATCGCGGCGACAGCCCGGCCGGCCACCGCCTGGAAGGCCCGGCCGTCGCCCATCAGCGCATGTCCGCGCGCCTCCGCCGCGCAGAACATCGCCTCCGCACGCGGGGTCACATGGCCGCGGGCGCCTTCCTGGGCGGCGCGGGCGAGCTGGGCGATCTCGCGCGGATTGCCGAGCGAGGCGGCGAGATGGCTCATGCTCGCGGCCAGGACGTAGCCGCCGTAGCCGCGGTCGCCGGCCGCCTGGGCCAGCCGCAGCGCCTGGATGTAGTAGCGCTGGGCGAGGCCCGGCTGGCCGGTGTCGACGGCCATGTAGCCGCCCAGCTCCGTCAACCGCGCGACGGCGGCGAAGAGTTCACGCCCCACCGACTCGCGGTAGGAGCCGGCGAGCAGCCCCGAGACGACGCTGTTGAGGTAGTGCACGACGACCGGCCGGACATGCCCGGCGCCGAAGCGGTGGTCGAGTTCGCTGAGCGCCGAGGTCATCGCGCGGACCGCCTCGACGTCCGAGACCCCGACGCGGGCCCCGGCGTTCCGGGCGACCTGGACGTCGGCGCCGGTGATCAGCCAGTCGCGGCTGGGCTCCACCAGCGCGGAGGCCGCGACCGTGGAGCCGCTGAGGAAGTCGCGCCGCCCGACGTCGCTGCGCCACAGCTCGCAGACCTGCTCGATCGCCCCGAGGACGGTCGGCGAGAACTGCAGTCCCACCCCGGAGGCGAGGTTCTTGCCGTCGGCCATCCCGATCTCGTCGATGGTGACCGTGCGCCCCAGCTTGCGGCCCAGCGCCTCGGCGATGACGGCCGGAGCCCGCCCCCGCGGCTGCTGCCCGCGCAGCCACCGGGCCACGGAGGTCTTGTCGTAGCGGAGGTCGAGACCGTGCTCCGCACCGCACATGTTGACGCGGCGGGCGAGGCCCGCGTTGGAGCAGGCGGCTTCCTGGATCAGCGACTGGAGCCGTTCGTTGGGCTGCCGTGCGACGAGTGGCCTGGCGGCCATGCTGGTACCCCCTGAGTACTGCTGCGCGCGTTCACCGACGAACGCCGTTCCCCGTGATCGATTCCCCAGGCATATCCCGGATATCCGAGAGTTCCGTGATATGCGCGATAAGTGGGATCAGAGCGGTACGTACCGTTCCGAGGATGCGCGGTTGTGCGCGGTTCGTGAGCGGTGGTGGATCCGGTTCGTGCGTCCTCGGTGCGTGGCGCTCGTTCACGAGTGGGCTGGTGCCCGATGTCCGTACGCAGCTCGCGGCGCCGCCGTGCCGGGCTCCCCCGGTATCCACGTCGGCCTGCCGCCGGGCGGCCTCTCCGCCCGGCACGCAGGTGGCTACCCGCTCGCCGGTCCCCGCCCGCACACGCGCCCCCACCGGTGCTCCCATGCGCCCCACATGCGGGAACGATGCGCCCCGGACGTCAGCCATTTGGGCGTAACCCTTGGTCACAACGGGAGTTGTCCTGGGCGTGGAAAAGACCATCGGAGTCACAGGAGCCCCGCTGCTCCCCGCGCAGCGCGGCGAGCAGCTGCTGGACACTGCGGTGCGTTATGCGGAGGAGCGGCACTGGGACGTGTTCCCCGGCGCATGGCTGGAGCACGACGGCCGGACGCCGCGCTGCTCGTGCCGCGCCCACGACTGCGCTGCGCCCGGCGCGCATCCCGCCGCGCCCGGCTGGGCCGGCGAGGCCACCGGCAGCGCGAGCGCCGTCCGCCGGCTGTGGAGCAGCCGGCCGCTGGCCTCGATCCTGCTGCCGACCGGCCGGACCTTCGAGGCGCTGGAGGTGCCCGAGACCGCGGGCTGTCTGGCGCTGGCCCGCATGGAGCGGATGGGGCTGCCGGCCGGCCCCGTGCTGCGCACCCCCGACCGCCGGATGCTCTTCCTCGTCCTCCCCGGCGCCTCGGCGAAGGTGCCCGCTCTCGTCCGGGCGCTGGGCTGGGTGCCGGCCGCGCTCGATCTGATCTGCCGCGGCGAGGGCGAGTACATCGCCGCGCCACCGACCCGGGTGGGCGCACACGGCGTCGTGCAGTGGGCCCGCCGCCCCACCGCCGCGAACCGCTGGCTGCCGGACGCGGAGGAGCTGATCAGCCCGCTCGGCTACGCCTGTGCCCGGGAGGCGGTCGCGGCCCGGGCACGCTGACCCGCGGCCCGTTCCGTCCGCCGCGCCCCGACGCCCTCGCGGAACGGCTCCGTCCGGCACCCCGGCCGTATCGTGGGACGCCGGACGGGGGTCGGACCGGCCCCTGCGGGGACGTCGAAGGGCAGGACCGGTGGCGAACGAGCCGGAACACATCGAGGGGCGGGCCGAGACGGCACCGCCGCAGCACAGCACCGTCGCTCCGGGCGGGCCGGCCACGGCCCCCGGGGACGTCATGGCCGGTCCGCCCGCCGTCCGCATCCAGGGCCTGTGGAAGAAGTTCGGCGAGCAGACCGCCGTCCACGGCATCGATCTGACCCTGCCGGCCGGCCGCTTCATCGGACTGGTCGGCCCCAACGGCGCCGGCAAGACCACCACGCTGTCCATGGTGACCGGCCTGCTGCGGCCGGACGCGGGGACGGTCGAGATCGGCGGGCACGACGTCTGGCAGGACCCGGTGTCGGTCAAGTCCCGGATCGGGGTGCTGCCCGAGGGGCTACGGCTCTTCGAGCGGCTGTCGGGACGCGAACTCCTCAGCTACATGGGCCGGTTGCGCGGCCTGCCGGGTGACGAGGTCGACAAGCGGGCCGGGCAGCTGCTGGACGTGCTCGGCCTGTCCGGCGCCCAGCACAAGCTGGTGGTGGACTACTCCACCGGTATGCGCAAGAAGATCGGGCTGGCGGCCGCTCTGCTGCACAACCCCGAAATACTCTTCCTCGACGAGCCCTTCGAGGGCGTCGACCCGGTGTCGGCGCAGACCATCCGCGGCGTCCTGGAGCGCTACACCGCCTCCGGCGCCACCGTGATCTTCTCCAGCCATGTGATGGAGCTCGTCGAGTCGCTGTGCGACTGGGTCGCGGTGCTGGCCGCCGGGCGGATCCGGGCCGACGGGCCGCTCGCCGAGGTACGCGGTGCGGCGCCCTCGCTGCAGGACGCCTTCCTCGAACTCGTCGGTGCGCAGGACCGCGGCGCGGGCGCGGACCTGGACTGGCTGGGCGGAGGCCGCGCCCGATGAGCACCGCCTCCGCCGCGGCCGCCCGCCCCGCCGCCGCACCGTCCCTGACCGGCGTCTTCGTCCGGCTGAAGCTGTCGCTGCTGCGCAACGGGCTGCGCCAGTCGACCGGGCGCACCCTGGCGTATGTCGCCTCCATCGTCGTCGGCCTGCTGTTCGCCGGCGCCGTCGTGCTGGGGCTGACCGCGCTGCGCGGCAATGCGCACGCCGGTGCGCTGGCCGTCCTGCTCACCGGGATGCTCACCGTGGGCTGGGCGGTGATGCCGCTGTTCTTCCCCGGGAGCGACGAGACGCTCGATCCGACCCGGCTGGTCATGCTGCCGCTGCGGCCGCGGCCGCTGATCGTCTCGCTGCTGATGGCCTCGCTCGTCGGCATCGGCCCGGTGGTCACCCTCATGCTGGTGGCCGGCGCGGTGATCGCGGTCGCCGACGGCGCCCTCGCCGCGGTCGTGGGTGTCGTGGCCGCCGTCCTGGTGCTGTTGGTGTGCGTGGCGCTGGCGCGGGCCATCGCCACCGCCTCGGTCCGGCTGCTGACCAGCCGCCGCGGCCGCGATCTCGCCGTGCTGGGCGGGCTGTTCATCGCGCTCGGCGGGCAGGGCGTCAACATCGCCGCCCAGCGGCTGGGGCGGCCGGACGGCCTGTCCGTACTGGAACCGCTGGGCGAGGTGCTGCGCTGGCTGCCGCCGGCCTCCGCGCTCGGCGCCGTCGACGACGCCGGGCACGGGGCGTACGGGCGGGCGCTGGCCGGTCTGGCGCTGACCGCGCTGGCGCTCGCGCTGCTGCTGTGGTGGTGGCAGCGCACGCTGACCGCCCTGATGACCTCCCCGGACTCCTCCACCCTCCAGGCGCTGGAGAAGGACGGCGCCCGCCGGTCCGGCACCGGGGAACGTGGGCCGGCGCGGCTGCTGCCGGACGGCCGTACCGGCACCGTCATGCGCCGCTCGCTGCGCTACGCCTGGCGCGACCCCAAGTCGAAGATGGCCTGGGCCACCGCGCTCGGCGTCGGCCTGCTGGTCCCGATCGCCACCTCCGCGCAGGGCAACGGCAGCATGTACACCGCGTTTTCGGCCGCCGCGCTGCTCGGCTCGCAGATGTACAACCAGTTCGGGCAGGACACCTCGGCGTTCTGGATGGTCGCCTCGACGATCGCCACCCCGCGCGACGCCTATCAGGAGCTGCGGGCCCGCGCGTTGACGCTGGCGCTGGTGGCCGTCCCCTACGTCACGCTGGTCGTCGTCGGCGCCGCCGCACTCATCGGGCCGTGGTCGGACTTCATCGAGGTGTACGGCCTCTCGCTGGCCGTCCTGGGCGCGCTGCTGGCCACCGGGGCGATGTCGTCGGCGCTGTTCCCCTACTCGATCCCCTCGGAAGGCACCAAGAACGTCGCCCCGGGACAGGGCGCGATCGCGTGGTTCAGCCTCTTCGGCGGGGTCCTGGTCGCCGCGGTGCTGTGCAGCCCGCTGGTGGCGCTGACCGTCTGGCTGCACGTGGCGGGTCTGCACCAGCTGTTGTGGGTGCTGCTGCCGGCCGGGGCGGTCTACGGCGTGGGGCTCGCCGAGGCGGGCCTGCGGGTGGCGGCGCCCCGGGTGGCGACCCGGCTGCCGGAGATCCTGGGAGCGGTCAGCAAGGGCTGAGAGGCACGGCCGGCGAACCGGCCGGAGCCCCCGGCGGAACCGCCGCCGGGGGCGCTCAGCCCGGCATCGTGGCCGCGTGGAGAAACGGTTCGATGGCGGCGCACCAGGCGTCGGGTTGCTCCCAGGGGAGCAGATGCCCGGCGTCGGGGATTTCGGCGTAGGCGCCGCGCGGCAGCACCCGGACCATCTCCTGGGCCTCGGCGCGGCCCAGTTCGGCGTCGAGGCCGCGGACGACGAGGGCCGGGCAGGACACCTGGGCGAGCTCTTCCCAATGGGCATCGTGGACCCAGGTCTCCCGGGCGGTGAGCATCTGCCGGCGGGAGAAGACGGGCCGCCAGCCGTCGGCGCGCTCGGCCATCACCTCGGCGAAATACTCACCGCGGGCCGGCCGGGGCCGCTCCAGGGTCGGATCGTCCTCACCGAACCACTTGCGGACATCCGCGAGAGTCGCGAACGGCACCGGCCAGGACCGGAACCACTCGGTCCATTCGCGCTGCGAGGCCGCCCCCAGCGCCGACGCCCGCATGTCGCAGATCACCAGCGCGCTGACCAGATCCGGCCGCCGGGACGCTAACTGCCACGCCGTCAGGGCACCCATGGCATGCCCCACCAGGGCGACGGGGGCGAGGCCGAGCTGCTCGACGGCGGCGACGGCGTCATCGACGTATGCCTCGCGGTCATACGGCCCCACGGCGGGCTTCTCGCTGCGGCCGTGGCCCCGCTGGTCCAGGGCGACCGGGCGGTGGCGTGCGCTCAGCCGGCGGGCGGTGCCCGCCCAGTGCGAGGCGCGCCCCATCAGGCCATGGAGCAGCAGCACGCCCGGACGCTGCTCGGGCTCCTCCAGACCGCCGCCGGTCTTGGGCGGGTCGGTGAACTCCCAGGCGGCGAGACGCACGCCGCCTGCCCCTGCTACATCGATGCGTCGCACCATGTGCCCTGGCACCCCCAATCGTCCCGTGAGCACTTCCACACTATCGAACCCCTATTCGAACGCACCGCGTTGGCGCGGAATACCCCTCGTTCGAGTGACCTCACTCGGGGATTGGCCGCGCCCGCCACGGGGAGACATCTGCCGGGAGGCGGGCCCTACCGGGAAGGGGGCCCGTGGGGAAAGACCCTGAGAGCTCGGGGCTCCGGGTCTTGGGTGGGGGACATGGGGAGGCAGGGCCCCGGCTGCTCGCAGCGCCGGGGCCCTGACTGTTCCCACCACGAGTGGATGCATCCGACCCCCTCCCGGCCAGGACGAGCCGCTGCACGGCCATGCGTCAGCGTGACACGAGACCGGCCGTATCGCACGGATTCGCACAAGTCCGTTCAAGAGGCAAGAACTTGCCGAGCCCGCCGAACGGCGCGTCAGCGCAGCTCAGCGGGCTCGTCAAGGAAGAGCGGGCGGCGGTGCGAAAAGGAAAGAGTCTGAAACTGCTTTCAACGCTTGGCGACAAAGACATGCGAGGCGATCTCGGAGCCCAGCTCGGCGGCCTCACCGCTGCTGCCGACCAGCACCCCGGCCGGCGACTCCGTCACGCTCACCACCGCGCCCGGCTGCACACCGGCCCGGCGCAGGGTGTACATCAGCTGGGCGTCGGCCTGGATCGGCTCGCCGATCCGGCGCACCACGGCCGTCTTGCCGTCGGCCCCGGCGTCCAGGTCCATCAGGCTCACCATGCCGGCGTCGAGGAACGGGTCGACCTCGGACTTCTCGCCCAGCTCCGCCAGCCCGGGGATGGGGTTGCCGTACGGGGACTCCGTCGGGTGCCGCAGGAGCTCCAGGACGCGGCGCTCGACCGCCTCGCTCATGACGTGCTCCCAGCGGCAGGCCTCGGCGTGCACCTGCTCCCATTCGAGGCCGATGACGTCGACGAGCAGGCACTCGGCGAGGCGGTGCTTGCGCATCACCCGGGTCGCCAGCTGCCGGCCCTCTTCCGTGAGCTCCAGATGACGGTCGCCCGCGACCGTCAGCAGCCCGTCCCGCTCCATGCGCGCCACGGTCTGGCTCACCGTCGGGCCGCTCTGTTCGAGGCGCTCCGCGATGCGTGCGCGCATGGGGACCACACCTTCCTCTTCCAGCTCAAGGACGGTGCGGAGATACATCTCCGTGGTGTCGATCAGTCCTGACATGCGTGCCCCTTGATGTGTGGTGCGGTGGCCCTGCTCTCAATTCTGACGCATCCCGCTGACATCGGTGCCGCCTCGTGCGCGCCCGCGGGCCCTCGCCGCCGTGTTGACAGGGCACTGGTCCAGACCGCAACGTGATCCGCGCCACTGATCACAGACGCCGAGATTCCGACGAGATCCGACGAGAGGGGCCCGCGGCAATGGCTGAGAGCGACCGGAGCGACCGGCTGGCCGGGAACTACTTCGACGCCGCGATCGACCTGCTGCGACAGGTCCGCGACGCGGAGGGCGACCGGATCACCGCGGCCGGGTCGCTGCTCGCGGACGCCGTCGCGGCGGGCGGCCGGATCTTCTCCTTCGGCGCCGGCCACTCCTCGCTCCCCGCGCAGGACACGGTCTACCGCGCGGGCGGCCTGGCGGTCATGAATCTGCTGTCGGTCCCGGGTGTGGTGGGCGTGGACGTACGGCCGGCGACGCTCGGCAGCGCGCTGGAGCGGGTCGACGGGCTGGCCGCGGCGGTCCTGGACACCAGCCCCCTGGAGGCGGGCGATGTGCTGGTGATCATCTCGCTGTCGGGGCGCAACGCGCTGCCCGTGGAGATGGCGCTGCACGCCCGCGCCCTGGGGATCAAGGTCATCGGCGTGACGTCGGTGGCGTACGCGGAGGCCACCACGTCCCGGCACTCCTCCGGCGGCTTCCTCAAGGACCACTGCGACCTCGTACTGGACAGCCGGATCCCGGTCGGCGACGCGGAGCTGACGCTGCCCGGCATCGACGCGCCGTTCGCCCCCGCCTCCACGGTCGTCACCAGCGCGATCATGCAGGCCATGGTGGCGACGGCCGCGGGCACCCTCGCCGAGCGGGGCATCGACCCGCCGCTGCTGCGCTCCGGGAACGTCGACGGCGGCCACGACTGGAACGCCCGGGTGATGGGCGCCTACGCGGACCGGATCTTCTACCGGCAGTGAGCGGACGGCGCGCCGCCGAGCACCGCGGCGCCCGCGAGGTCGAGGGCCGCGGCGATCCGCGCCGCCACCTCCTCCGCGTAGTCCGCGTCCGCGCGGTCGAAGGGGCGGCGCGCGGGGGTCCGCAGAAACGTCGCGACGCCGAGGGTGCGGCCGCGGCTGCGCAGCGCCACACACAGGCCGTGCACGGTGCCGTCCGGCCAATGGCGGGCGGCCGCCCAGCCCTCGGGTGAGGCGGGTCCGGCGCCGGTACGCACCGAGCCGCGCCGCTCGTACGCCTGGAACACCGGATGGCGCGGCGCGTACGGCACCGGGACGCCGGTCGCCGGAAGCCGCTCGGCGGGGCCGGGCGCACCGGCCGGGGAGGCCAGCGTCCGTACCAGCCGGGGCCTGCCGTGGCGCGCACCGTGCCCGGCGTCCGCGCCGGGTGCGCCGCCCGGTGGCAGGCCGGTGCCGCCCGCCGCGTCCAGCCCGTCGCCGGCGTCGTACGCGTCGTCCTCGGCGACCGCCCCGTACGGCGCGGGCAGGGGCGTCGTGGCGAGGTCGACCAGGCCGTGGTCGGCGAAGCCCGCGAGGGCGAAGTCGAGGTGGACGGCGGCGGCCTCGGCCGGGTCCGGGCACTCCGCGGCCGCCCGTCCCGCCCGGTGGAGCTGACGGGCGCGGAACCGCAGCAGGGAACTCTCCTGCTCGGCGCGCTTGGTGTCCGTGACGTCCTGGAAGAGCCAGGCCACGCCCAGCGGCACCGGCTCCTCGGCCAGCGGGGAGGCCAGCCGGACGAAGCCGCTGCGCCAGCACCGGCGCGGGGATTCGGCTCCCTCGGAGCGGAGCGTCACCCACAGTTCGGCGGTGGCCGGCGGGGCGCCCTCGGCGAGGACGTGCTGCAGCGCGGACTCCAGCTCCTCGACGCCCTGCGCCAGCAGCTCGCCCAGGGGGCGCCCCAGCAGGGCGGTGCGCCCCACGCCCAGGATGCGGCCGGCGTGGGCGTTGACGACGGCGGGCCGCAGATCTGCGTCGATCAGCACCACGCCCCACGACGCGTCCTCGAACAGCGCCTCGGCCAGCGCGACGGAGCGCTCCAGGTCCAGCTGGGTGTGCACCTCGCTGAAGGCGCAGTACACGCCCACGACCCGGCCGCCGGGGCCGCGGATCGCGGAGCACTGGGTGCGGACGAGCACGCGGCGGCCGTCCTTGGTCAGCAGGGCGAACTCCTGCACCTGACGGCCCGGGGAGCGCATCGCGGCGGCGAGGGCGGACTCGATCCCGTCGGCGTCCTCCTTGCGGACCGCCCAGCCGGTCAGCCCCGTACGGCCGACGGCCTCGGCGGTGGTCCAGCCCAGGATGCGTTCCGCTTCGTGGTTCCAGTGGGTGACCGTGCCGTCCGCGGCGAAGGCGGCGAGGGCGGCGTCCATGCCGTCCAGGAGCGAGGCGAGCAGACCGGAGTCACGGGAGACGCCGGAGTCGTCGGTCTGCTCGGTGGCGCGGCGTGTCGGGGCCACCGGACCGGAGACACCGGGAGGGCCGGTCGGGCCGGAGACCCCGGAAAGGTCGGAAGAAGCTGACGAAGCAGTCACTGGCACCCCTCATGAACGCGGCCACACATGCTCCACCTGGGAACATTCAACTGGAACGTGACACAGCGCACCCGCGATTCAGGGAAATCGTTGCTTCCGGAAAATGTGGTTGTGTCGGGCGGACCGGCTTCCTAATGTGTGGAGCACACGAGAAGGGAGGTGGTTCGGCCAATGATTTCGCACCGGACGCGTGAGGTGGCTGCGGGCTAGCGGCCCGTCGCTTCACCGAAGTGCAGCGCCGGACCAGCGCATACTGCAGATGCGCAGCCGGCCAATCCCAAGCAGTCACCCGACCCGCGGGCTGCCGGTTCGTCCGACCGGCCCTTCGCGCCATCGAGCGCGGAGGAGGAAGCCCGCGGGTCGTCTGCGTGTGCAGCCACGGCCGCGGAGAGCCGGTACGGCCGGAAGACCGGGAGAGCCGGTACGGCCCCCGAGAACGGCAGCGGCGGAGAGCCGGTACGGCCCGAGGTGCATGCGCAGCCGCCCGCCGCCCCGGGCGCCCGTTTCAGGGCGCCAGCCGCTCCACTCGCCAGGCCCCGCCGGCCTCGCGGACGTACCGCAGCCGGTCGTGCAGCCGGTTGAGCCGGCCCTGCCAGAATTCGACCGTCTCGGCGGTGATCCGGTAGCCGCCCCAGTGCGGCGGCGCCGGCACCTGCTCGCCCTCCGGGTAGCGGGCCGCCAACTCCTCGTAGGCGTCCTCCAGTTCCTCCCGCGAGGCGATCGGGGCGGACTGGTCGCTGGCCCAGGCGCCCAGCTGGGAGCCGTGCGGGCGGGTGCGGAAGTAGGCGGCGGTCTCGTCCCGGCCGATGCGTCGTGCGGTGCCGGACACCACGACCTGGCGGGCGAGCGGGTGCCAGGGGAACAGCAGCGAAATGGCCGGATTTTCGGCGAGTTCACGCCCCTTGCGGCTGTTGTAGTTGGTGAAGAACACAAAGCCGCGGTCGTCGAACCCCTTGAGGAGCACGGTCCGCGAGCTCGGCCGGCCGGCGGCGTCCGCGGTCGAGACGACCATCGCGTTCGGCTCGTGCAGCCCGGCCACGGTCGCGTCCTTGAACCAGCGGGCGAACTGGTCGTAAGGGCCGGCGGCGAGATCGGACTCGGCGAGTCCCTCGGCGCGGTAGTGCGCACGCATGGAGGAAGGGTCGGGGTTCTCGGCGTGAGACGCGTCGGCTGGGTGCACGGCCTCATCTTGCAACATCACGCTCGGGCCGGTCAGCCGGGAGGGGCGGAAGTCTGCCCCTGGCCGACCGGCCGTAACCCTCCCGACGGCAAATCGACCGCTGTGCCGGTTCTCACGCTTCCCCGCAGGTGAGGGACCCGCCAAAATCATGGTCCGGCCCACTGTGGGCTCCGGACAGGGAGAGCTATCGTGTCCCGTCCGGCTGTATCGACGCACCACACCGCCGCACCACACCGCCGCACCGCACCGCCCGCCCGTGGCCGACCACCGCGGGCAGGACCCTCGCGTGACCCGTGCCCTGACAGGGCATCACCGGGGGGTGACCGGTTCGGACCGCGAGCTGCCAGCAGCCGCGTAACCGCACCGGCGCCGCACACCACGACCGCACGGCAGCCGCTCAGGAGCGCCTGCCGGCCCAGCTTGAGGAGCCGCCTGATGCCCGACTTCGTACCCGGACTCGAGGGAATCGTCGCGTTCGAGACGGAGATCGCCGAACCGGACAAGGAAGGCGGTGCGCTCCGCTATCGCGGGGTCGACATCGAAGAGCTCGTCGGTCAGGTGTCCTTCGGGAACGTCTGGGGGCTGCTGGTCGACGGGGCGTTCAACCCCGGTCTCCCGCCCGCCGAACCCTTCCCGATCCCGGTGCACTCCGGGGACATCCGGGTCGATGTACAGTCCGCGCTCGCCATGCTCGCGCCCGTGTGGGGCCTCAAACCGCTGCTGGACATCGACGAGGCGACGGCCCGAGACAACCTCGCCCGCGCCGCGGTGATGGCGCTGTCGTACGTCGCCCAGTCGGCGCGCGGGCAGGGCCTGCCGATGGTGCCGCAGAAGGAGATCGACAAGGCGGAGACCATCGTGGAGCGCTTCATGAAGCGCTGGCGCGGCGAGCCGGACCCCAAGCACGTCAAGGCCGTCGACGCCTACTGGACCTCGGCCGCCGAGCACGGCATGAACGCCTCCACCTTCACCGCCCGGGTCATCGCCTCCACGGGCGCGGACGTGGCGGCGGCGCTCTCCGGGGCGGTCGGCGCGATGTCCGGCCCGCTGCACGGCGGCGCGCCCTCCCGCGTCCTCGGCATGATCGAGGAGATCGAGCGGACCGGCGACGCCGGCGCGTACGTCCGCAAGGCGCTGGACCAGGGCGAGCGGCTGATGGGCTTCGGCCACCGCGTCTACCGCGCCGAGGACCCGCGGGCGCGGGTGCTGCGGCGCACCGCGAAGGAGCTGGCCGCCCCGCGCTTCGAGGTCGCCGAGGCGCTGGAGAAGGCCGCGCTGGAGGAGCTGCACAACCGCCGCCCCGACCGGGTGCTGGCCACCAACGTCGAGTTCTGGGCGGCCATCGTCCTGGACTTCGCCGAGGTCCCGGCGCACATGTTCACCTCGATGTTCACCTGCGCCCGGACGGCGGGGTGGAGCGCGCACATCCTGGAGCAGAAGCGGACGGGCCGACTGGTTCGGCCGTCGGCCCGGTACGTGGGGCCCGGGGCGCGCGGGCCGCGGGAGATCGACGGCTTCGAGGACATCTCCCCCCGCTGAGGCGGCCTTCGGCCGCCGAAGCCACGTGCCGCTGGCGCTTGGCCTTCCTTCCCACGTTGTCGGCCGTCCCGCCGTGGGTGTTGTTCGCCGTTGCGCTTTGCGGCGCGCCGCACGTTGTCGGCTGGCCCGCCGTGGGTGTTGTTCGCCGTTGCGCTTTGCGGCGCACCCCGACGTGGTCGGCTGGCCCGCCGCGGGGCTACTCGCCGTTGCGCCTGCGGCGGGGCTGGTTGCCGCTGCGCTGGCTGTTCGGCTGCGGGACCGGCCCTCCGGACTCCGTCCTGCGGTCCGCCCCCTCCCGTTGGGGGTGGAAGAAGACCGGTGGGGGCGGGCCTCATCCCTCGACTGCACGCAGACGACGGCCGGGGCCCGCCCCCACCGGCCTCTTTCCCACCCACTCACGGGAGGGGGCGGACCGCAGGACGGAGTCCGGAGGGCCGGTCCCGCAGCCGAACAGCCAGCGC
>NZ_SDIG01000115.1:0-21289 GCF_004122755.1 Streptomyces sp. TM32 | reverse complement strand
CAAGGGCCTGCGCGGGGTGGGGGTGCCGGGGCCGGTGGCCCCCGATCTCAGCTTTTACACGGGCTGAGCTGGGATTCATCACATCAGGCGAATATCTGGCCCAAGCTTGCGGTCGGCAACGCGCGGTTGCCACGCTGTTGCTGACTGTCAAGCTGTTGGGAGGGGCATGTGCCTTTCGGTGAGCAGCCCGCGTACCTCCGCGTCGCCGGCGACCTGCGCCAGAAAATCGTCGACGGCCTACTGCCGCCGCACACCCGCCTCCCTTCCCAGGCGCGCATCCGCGAGGAGTACGGCGTCTCGGACACCGTCGCGCTGGAGGCCCGGAAGGTCCTGATGGCGGAGGGGCTGGTCGAGGGCCGCTCGGGGTCGGGCACCTATGTGCGGGAGCAGCCCGTGCCGCGCCGCATCGCCCGCGTCGGCTTCCACTCCTCGGGCGGCTGCACGCCGTTCCGGCAGGAGCAGACGGACGAACGGGTGCGGGGCACCTGGGAGTCCAGCAGCGAGCAGGAGGCGGCCGGCCCGGCGGTCGCGGCCCGGCTGCGGATCGCGCAGGGCGCCAAGGTGATGCGGACGCGCTATGTGTTCCGGGCCGAGGGGGAGCCGGCGATGCTCTCGACCTCCTGGGAGCCCCTGGAGGTGACCGGGCGGACGCCGGTGATGCTGCCGGAGGAGGGGCCGCTGGCGGGGCGCGGAGTGGTCGAGCGGATGGCGGCCATCGACGTGGTGGTGGACAACGTCGTCGAGGAGGTCGGGGCCCGGCCCGCGCTGGCGGAGGAGGCCATGACGCTCGGCGGGGTGCCGGGACATGCGGTGCTGGTCGTCTCGCGGACGTACTTCGCGGGTGGCCGGCCGGTCGAGACGGCCGATGTCGTGACCCTCGCCGACCGGCACCGGGTCACCTACCACCTGCCGGTGAAGTAGCCGCAGCAGCCCTCGTGATCGGCCCGGTGCGCCCGTGTGCGCGTGCGCGAGACGTCCTGTGCCCGGTTCTGGTTCTCGGCCGCTCGTCCGTTTTGCACCAATTGGTGGGGAAAATTTGGCCGAAACCTTGTGTTGGATAACTCACAGACCCTCAACTGAGCGGCTGTTTTGGGCAGCTGTGGGAACCCGGTGTCTCGATTCGCTCTTACGATGGCGAAGTTTGTGCACGGCACGGGGGAAGACCAGGAGACCAAGCACGTGAGCACGACGAAGACACCGAGCGCGGAGCAGGGCTCGCACTCGAATTACCGTCGGTCCCTCGGGACCATTGCCCTGACCGCCACTGGTCTCGGGTCCATCATCGGCTCCGGCTGGCTCTTCGGAGCCGAGCGGGCCGCCGCCATCGCCGGACCGGCCGCGATCGTCGCCTGGATCATCGGCGCGCTCGTGGCGCTCACCATCGCGCTCACCTACAGCGAGCTGGGCGCGATGTTCCCGAAGGCCGGCGGCATGGTCCGCTACGGCCAGTACTCCCACGGCTCGCTCGCCGGCTACCTCGCGGCCTGGGCGAACTGGATCGCGATCGTCTCGGTCATCCCGGGAGAGGCCACCGCCTCGGTCCAGTACATGAGTTCCTGGGACTTCGCCTGGACGCATGCGCTCTACGACGGCACGGAGCTGACCGGCACCGGAGTCGGGCTGGCCAGCATCCTGCTGATCTTCTACTTCTTCCTCAACTGGTTCGCGATCTCGCTGTTCGCGAAGACCAACACCGCGATCACGGTCTTCAAGGTCGTCGTCCCGGCGCTGACCGCGACCGCGCTGATGCTGGCGCACTTCGACACCGGCAACATCGTCCACCACGGCGGCTTCACGCCCAACGGCTGGAGCTCGGTCTTCACCGCGGTCGCCGTCTCCGGCATCGTCTGGGCCTACAACGGCTTCCAGTCCCCGCTGAACCTCGCCGGTGAGGCCCGTAACCCCGGCAAGTCGCTGCCGAAGGCCGTCGTCTGGTCGATCCTGATCGCGCTGGTCATCTATGTCGCGCTGCAGGTCGCGTTCCTGATGGCGGTGCCCGGGGACAAGCTGACCGCCGGCGGTGGCTGGGCGTCGCTCGGCTTCAACTCGCCGCTCGCCGACCTCGCGGTGGCCTGGGGCCTGAACTGGCTGGCGCTGCTGCTGTACGCGGACGCCTTCGTCTCGCCGTCCGGTACCGGCATGATCTACGCGGCCACCACCTCGCGCATGATCCACGGTGTGCAGGAGAACGGTCATCTGCCCGGCGTCTTCGGCAAGGTGGACAAGAAGACCGGTGTGCCGCGCCCGGCGCTGCTGCTCAACCTCGTGATCGCCTTCCTGTTCCTCGCGGTCTTCCGCGGCTGGGGCTCGCTCGCCGAGATCGTCTCGGTCGCCACGGTCATCTCGTACATCACCGGGCCGGTCGCGGTGATGTCGCTGCGCCGCATCTCGCCGGACCTCAAGCGTCCGGTCAAGCTGCGGGCCATGCCGCTGGTCGCGCCGATCGCCATGATCTTCGGCTCGCTGGTGCTGTACTGGGGCCGCTGGCCGCTGACCGGCAAGGTCATCCTGATCATGGCCGTCGGACTGCCGGTCTGGGCCTGGTACGAGATCGGCAAGCCGCTGACCCAGGGTCGCAAGCCGTGGGCCGAGCTGCGCCCGCACCTCAAGGCCGGTGCCTGGATGGTGGCGTATCTGCTGGTCATGGCCGCGGTGTCGTACATGGGCGGCAAGGACTTCGGCGGCAAGGGCTATCTGCCGGAGGGCTGGGACATCCTCCTGGTCGCCCTGATCGGTCTCGCCTTCTACTACTGGGGCGTGCGCAGCTCCTGGCGTAACCCGTCGCTGGTCTCGGTCGAGGCCGAGCTCCGTGCCGAGGAGGAGGCCGTGGCGGCGGAGGCCGCCGAGACCGAAGGCGCCAAGGCGTCCGTCGGGGCCTGAGCCCGCCCGGCGCCGTCCGCGCCGTCGCACTTCCGCCCGCCCGAGCGCATCGGGCCCCCACCGGCCACTCGCGGGCCGTCTCCGGTGCACCGGAGGCCCGCGGGTGGCCGGTTCGGTATCTCTTTGTGTAAATCCATATCCGGTGAGTGAAGGTCGGGCGTAGGCTCGGGCATATGCGGATTGCGATTTCGGCATCAGCGGACCAGCGGCGCGTAGGGACGCGTCACGCGGCGGATGGAGGGGCGCAATGACCGAGGGTGGAGCCGTGCTCCCCTGGCTCGTCATCCGCCAGGACGAAGGCGGCAACCGCTATCGCGTGGGCCGATATGCCACCCGAGCGGAGGCGGAGCGGGTGGCCGACCGGCTCGGAACCCGCGGTCACCAGCAGCTTTACGTGGTCGAGAAGGCCGATCGGGCGACGACCTGAGGGGCCGCGAGCGGCAAGCGGGACGAGGGCGGGGGACGTAGGCTGCCGCGCATGACGACCGTGCGCGTAGTGGTGGGCGCAGCGGTGTGCGAGCGCGGGCGGCTGCTGGCCGCACGGCGCAGCGCACCGCCCGCGCTGGCCGGCCGCTGGGAGCTGCCCGGCGGCAAGGTGGAGGACGACGAGACCCCCGAGCGGGCGCTGGAGCGCGAGCTGCGCGAGGAGCTGGGGGTCGAGGCGGCGGCCCTGGACCGGATCCCGGGCGAATGGGTGCTGCGGCCGGGATACGTCCTGCAGGTGTGGACGGCCCGGCTGGTGTCCGGCGTGCCGCAGCCCCTGGAGGACCATGACGAGCTGCGCTGGCTGCGGCCCGGTGAGGAGGGCCAGGTCGACTGGCTGGACCAGGACCGCCCGGCGGTCGCCGAGGTGATGCGCAGGCTGGCGGCGAAGAACGGGGTGCCGCCCGCGGCCGGCGCTTCACCGGTACGGCCGTAGCGGCCCCCTCGCAGCCCGCCGGCGGCCCGTCTCCGGGCCACGCCGCCGGCTCCGCCCGCCCCGGTCCGGGCCCGCCAGGACCCGCCGCGCGCACCCCTCGCGCACCCCTCGCGCACCCCTCGCGCCCTCGCACCCGGCCGCTCCCGCGTACGTCGTCGCCCCGCCTGGCCGTCCGGCCGTACCGCGCGCCGATATGTTTCATTTGTGCCACAGTGCACCGCCGCATGCGGTACTTCGCGTTGGATACCGGGTATGTCCTGAATGACCCCTTCAATACGTGCCATGCGAGGGGGGAGTCATCGGGCTGGGATGTGATCGGCGTGAGCGACAGCGCAGCGGCAGGAGTCCCGGAGCCGGTCTCCGGCAACGCCCGCAGGCGCCCCAAGGCCACCGGTTCCCCCTCTGCCGAATGGAGTTTCCCCGCCGACCCCGGTGCCGTGCGCACCGCCCGCACCGTGGTCCGCCGGATGCTGGACGACTGGGGTTTGAACGGCGCCGCCGACGTGGCCGTACTACTCGTGAGCGAGCTCGTCACCAACTCTCTGCGCCACGCGAGCGGGCCGATCGGGGTCCGCATGGTGCTGCTGAGTACCGGCGGGCTGCTCGTCGAGGTCTCCGATCCGCTGCCCGATCCGCCGCGGGAGCGGGACGCCGCGCCCGACGACGAGGGGGGACGCGGACTGCAGCTGGTCGCGTGCAGTTCGCGGCGCTGGGGGACCCGGCGTGGAAAGAGTGGCAAGACTGTGTGGTTCGAGCTGTCTGTGGCTGGTTAGGAGACAGATGAAGTCCTGATCGTTGCCATTTCATCGACATTCTGTCGATGGCCTGCGATCGAGACTGTGCTGTGATCGTGAAGACCGTGTTCCGGATTGCCGAGGTGCTGGATACTCAGGCTGGTCCGGTCCGGGCACGATGAGCTGGAGGGGACGGGGCTCGTGAGCGAGATGTCATCTGGCGGGGCAGAACCCGCACAGGGCGATGGTCAGGGTGGTGCGGACTGCCCCGGGGACCCAGGTGGCCGCCCACGGGCGGGCGAGCTGGTGGGCCCGCCCGTGTGGCAGAGCAGCCGGCCCGGATCGATCTATGACTACATCCGCGTGGCCTCCTTCTCGCTCGGCCCCGACGGCCGGATCGAGCAGTGGAGCGAGCGGGCCGCGCAGATGCTCGGCATCCCCGCCCGCTACGCCCTCGGCAAGGACCCCGTCGAGGCGTTCGTGCCCGGTGAGTTGCGCGACACCGGCCGCCGCAAGGTGTCCGAGATACTCGACGGCCGGGAGTGGACCGGCCTGGTGCCCTACCGCAGGGAAGAGGGCGGCGCGACCGACGGGCTCGCCGAGATCTATGTGATGCCCTCGCGCAACGAGGAGGGTGAGCGCGCCGCGGTCTGTCTCGTCGTCGACGTCCGGGCGCTGCGCGGCATCGAGACCGATCTCGCCGCTTCGCAGGCCGTTTTCGGTCAATCTCCCATGGGATTCACCCTGTTCGGCACGGACCTGAAGCTGCTGCGGGTCAACGAACGGTTCGCCACGGTCTTCGGCGGCCCGGCGAGCAAGTACCGCGGCTGCGGGCCGCACGACTTCCTGCCGCGCAACGAGGCCGAGCGGATGACCGCCGCGCTCCGCCGCGTGCTGGACACCGGCGAGCCGGTCGCCGAGATGCAACTGGTCGGCCTGGGGTCGGCCGAGGGCGACCGGCGCCGCTGGTCGGTCTCGCTCTACCGGCTGCACGGCGCCAGCGGCCGGCCGATCGGCGTCGCGGCGCTGGCCGCCGATGTCACCGGCCGGCGCCGGGCCGAGCGCGAGGCCGCCAACGCCCGCCGCAACCTCGCCCTGCTCAACGAGGCCGGCGCCCGGATAGGCAACTCCCTGGATCTGGAGACCACCGCCCGCACCCTCCTGGACGTCGCCGTACCGCAGTTCTGCGATCTGGCCTCGGTGGACCTCTACCAGGGGCTGCTCGTCGGCGACGAGGCCCCGCCCGGGATGAGCGACGGCAGCGCGGAACTGCGCCGGGTCGCCTTCGCCAGCGCCGTCTCGGACGTCCGGCTCGCCACCGCCCCCGCCGTCCCCGGCGACGCACCGGGCCCGGTCGCGGTCGGCGCCGTCCACCGCTACCCCTTCAACTCCCCCTGCGCGAGCGCCCTGCGGACCGGCCATGCGCAGATCATCCCCGGCCGGGAGAGCGATGACGGGGGGCCGGAATTCGGCGCCGTGGTGCAGTCCACCCTCGCCGTCCCGATGGTCGCCCGGGACACCGTCGTCGGACTGGTGCAGTTCTCCCGTACCAAGGGCAGCGAGCCGTTCGGCGAGCGCGACACGGCGCTGGCCGTGGAGCTGGCCGCGCGTGCCGCTGTCTGTATCGACAACGCCCGCCTCTACCGCCGCGAGCACGAGCGCGCGCTGATCCTGCAGCGCAGCCTGCTGCCGCCCGGCGACCCCGAGGCCGCCGGTCTGGACATCGCCTGCCGCTATCTGCCCGGCACCACCGCCACCGAGGTCGGCGGCGACTGGTTCGACGTCATCGAACTCCCGGGCCACCGGACCGCGTTGGTGGTCGGCGACGTGATGGGCCGCGGACTGCGCGCCGCGGTCGCCATGGGGGAACTGCGCACCGCCGTACGGACCCTGGCGCTGCTGGACCTGGAGCCCGCCGAGGTGCTCTCCGCGCTGGACGAGATCGCCCGCGGGCTCGGCGGCAGCGGCGACGACCGGCCCACCGGGCGGAGCGCCCGCGGCCGGTCCGGTTCCCCGGAGGGCGCCGAGCAGGGGCGCTCGGCCCGTACCGCCGATCTCTCCGAGGTCTACCTCGCCACCTGCGTCTACGCCGTCTACGACCCGATCTCCCGGCGCTGTACGTTCGCCAACGCCGGACATCTGCCGCCGGTGCTGGTCGAGGACGGCGAGGACGCGCTGCTGCTCGACGTGCCGCCGGGGATGCCGCTCGGCGTCGGTGGCGAGCCGTTCGAGGAGATCGAGGTCGAGCTGCCGGACGGTGCGCTGCTGGCGCTCTACACCGACGGCCTGGTGGAGTCCCGCCACCATCCGCTGGACGAGGGGCTGCAGGCGTTCCGCCGGGCACTCTCGGCCGCCGACCGGCCGCTGGAGGACGCCTGCGACCACGTGCTGAGCGCCATGAACACCTCGCACGGCGAGGACGACATCGCCCTGCTGATGGCACGGGTGCAGGGGCTGCCCAAGGACGCGGTGGGCGACTGGAGCCTGGCGCCGGAGGCCCGTTCGGTGGCCCGCGCCCGGGAGCTGACCCGCGACCAGCTCACGGACTGGGGCCTGCAGGGGCTGGTCGACACCACCGAGCTGCTGGTCAGCGAGCTGGTGACCAACGCGCTGCGGCACGGCCACGGCGAGATCCGGCTGCGGCTGCTGCTGGACCGCACGCTGGTCTGCGAGGTCTGGGACGCCGATCTCGCCCAGCCCCGCCGGCGCCGCGCCCGGGACACCGACGAAGGCGGCCGCGGGCTGCAACTGGTCGGGCTGCTCAGCGAGGGCTGGGGCAGCCGCCGTACCCCGCGCGGCAAGACCGTGTGGTTCGAACTCGCCCTGCCGGACGGGGAGTCGCCGGCGATGGACCCGTCGGAAGCGCTGCTGAGCCTGTTCTGAGCAGGCGGGCGGGACCGGGGGCGGCGCCCGGGGCCCCGCCCGGCCCGGTCATTCGCCGCGGCGCCGGATCTTGTTGCCGAGCCACACCAGCGGGTCGTACTTGCGGTCCGCGGCGCGCTCCTTGAGCGGGATCAGCGCATTGTCGGTGATCTTGATGTGCTCGGGGCAGACCTCGGTGCAGCACTTGGTGATGTTGCAGTAGCCCAGCCCGTGCTCGTCCTGTGCGGTGGCCTTGCGGTCGATACCGGAGTCCGGCGCCGCGTCCAGCGGATGCATGTCGAGCTCGGCGATCCGCATCAGGAAACGCGGACCGGCGAAGGCGGCCTTGTTCTCCTCGTGGTCGCGCACCACGTGGCAGGTGTCCTGGCACAGGAAGCACTCGATGCACTTCCGGAACTCCTGGGACCGCCCCACGTCCTCCTGCTGCATGCGGTACTCGCCGGGGGCCAGCTCCGCGGGCGGGACGAACGCCGGGATCTCCCGGGCCTTGGTGTAGTTGAACGACACGTCGGTGACCAGATCGCGGACGACCGGGAAGGCCCGCATCGGCGTGATCGTGATCGTCTCCGTACGGTCGAACACCGACATCCGGGTCATGCACATCAGTCGCGGCCGCCCGTTGATCTCCGCGCTGCACGAACCGCACTTGCCCGCCTTGCAGTTCCAGCGCACGGCGAGGTCGGGGGCCTGGGTCGCCTGGAGGCGGTGGACGATGTCGAGCACCACCTCGCCCTCGTGCACCTCGACCGTGTAGTCCGCCAGGTCACCGGCGTGCTCATCGCCCCGCCACACCCGGAAGTGCGCCTGGTAGACGCCGGACCGCTGCTCTTCCTGCGACACGCTCACCGGCTCAGCTCCTCGTCCGTCAGATACTTCGCCAGCTCGTCCTTCTCGAACAGTTCCAGCAGATCGCGGCGGATCGGCGGGGTCTCGCGGCGGGAGAGCCGGATCTGGCCCAGCGCCGGGTCGGCCGTCCGGGCCTCGCCCTGGGGATGGGCGACCTCGCAGACCAGATTGATGTTGCGCCAGCCGCGGTCCATCGCCGGATGGTCGTCGCGGGTGTGCCCGCCGCGGCTCTCCTCGCGCTCCAGTGCCGCCCGCGCCACACACTCGCTGACCAGCAGCATGTTCCGCAGATCGAGGGAGAGGTGCCAGCCGGGGTTGTACTGCCGGTGCCCCTCGACGCCGGCCCGCCGGGCCCGCACCCGCAGCTCGGCCAGCCGCTTGAGCGCCTCGAACATCTCGCTCTCCTTGCGGATGATGCCGACCAGGTCGTTCATCGCCTGCTGGAGTTCCTGGTGCAGGGTGTACGGGTTCTCCGCCGGGCCCGTCTCCTGGCCGGCGTCCTGCCCGGCGTCCTCGGCGCTGAAGGGGCGCAGGGCCTCCGCCTCCGCCGCGTCGATCTGCACCGGGTCGACCGCCGGCCGCCGGTCCAGCGACGCCGCGTACTCGGCCGCGTACAGTCCCGCCCGGCGGCCGAAGACCAGCAGGTCGGACAGCGAGTTGCCGCCGAGGCGGTTGGAGCCGTGCATGCCGCCGGCCACCTCACCGGCCGCGAACAGCCCCGGGACGCCGGTCGCCGCCGCGGTGTCCGGGTCGACCTCCACCCCGCCCATCACGTAGTGGCAGGTCGGGCCGACCTCCATCGGCTCGGCGGTGATGTCCACGTCGGCCAGCTCTTTGAACTGGTGGTGCATCGAGGGCAGCCGGCGGGTGATCACCTCGGCCGGCATCCGGGTCGAGACATCCAGATAGACGCCGCCGTGCGGCGAGCCGCGGCCCGCCTTGACCTCGGCGTTGATGGCGCGGGCGACCTCGTCGCGGGGGAGGAGTTCGGGTGGGCGGCGATGGCGTTCCGGATCCTCGTACCAGCCGTCGCCCTCCTCCTCGGTCTCCGCGTACTTCTCCTTGAAGACGTCCGGGATGTAGTCGAACATGAAGCGCTTGCCGTCGCTGTTGCGCAGCACCCCGCCGTCGCCGCGGACGGACTCGGTGACGAGGATCCCCTTGACGGACGGCGGCCAGACCATGCCGGTGGGATGGAACTGCACGAACTCCATGTTGATCAGCGGCGCCCCGGCCAGCAGCGCCAGCGCGTGGCCGTCACCGGTGTACTCCCAGGAGTTCGAGGTCACCTTGAAGGACTTGCCGATGCCACCGGTGGCCAGCACCACCGCCGGGGCCTCCAGCACGAAGAAGCGGCCGGACTCCCGCTCGTAACAGAACGCGCCGGAGACCCGGTCACCGTCCTTGAGCACGCGGGTGACCGTGCACTCCTGGAAGACCTTCAGGCGGGCGTCGTACGCGCCCAACTCCCGCTCGTCCTCCTGCTGGAGCGCGACGATCTTCTGCTGGAGGGTGCGGATCAGCTCCAGGCCCGTACGGTCGCCGACATGCGCCAGGCGCGGGTACTCGTGGCCGCCGAAATTCCGCTGGGAGATCCGGCCGTCCGCGGTGCGGTCGAAGAGCGCGCCCCAGGTTTCCAGCTCCCACACCCGCTCCGGGGCCTCACGGGCGTGCAGCTCGGCCATCCGCCAGTGGTTGAGGAACTTGCCGCCGCGCATGGTGTCCCGGAAGTGGACCTGCCAGTTGTCGTGCTCGTTGGCATTTCCCATGCTGGCCGCGATACCGCCTTCGGCCATCACCGTATGGGCCTTGCCGAACAGGGACTTGCAGATCACGGCGGTGCGCATACCGGCCTCGCGGGCCTCGATGGCGGCGCGCAGTCCGGCGCCACCCGCGCCCACCACGACCACGTCCCATGCCTGCCGGTCCACATGCGCCATCAGAAGGCACACCTTTCCTTAGAGAACTGTCGTAGGAGTCGTAGGAGTTGGGTGTCAGAAGAAGCGCGGGTCGGGGAAGGCTCCGCTGGCCAGCAGGAAGACGTAGAAGTCCGCGACGGCCACGCTGACCAGAGAGGACCACGCCAGCAGCATGTGCCGCTCGTTGAGCTTGCCGACCCAGCCCCACAGCCGGTAGCGCACCGGGTGCTTGGAGAAGTGCTTCAGCCGGCCGCCGACGATGTGCCGGCAGGAGTGGCAGGAGACGGTGTACGCCCAGATCAGCACGATGTTGACGAGGAAGATCAGGGTGCCCAGGCCCATGTGCCCCCAGGCGTAGTGCTCGTCGCGGAAGGTCAGCGCCGTGTCGTAGGTCAGCACGCCGGCGACCAGCACCGCGAAGTAGAAGAAGTAGCGGTGGATGTTCTGCAGGATCAGCGGGAAGCGGGTCTCGCCGGTGTACTTCTTGTGCGGCTCGGCGACCGCGCAGGCCGGCGGCGAGGCCCAGAAGCCGCGGTAGTAGGCCTTGCGGTAGTAGTAGCAGGTCAGCCGGAAGCCCAGCGGGAAGATCAGGATGAGCAGCGCGGGGGACAGGCCCCACCAGCTGCCGAAGATCTCCCAGTTGGGGCCGCCGCGCATGGTGTGGCAGTTCTCCGCCAGACACGGCGAGTAGAACGGCGAGACGTAGGGCGCGTGGTAGTAGTCGGCGTTCGCGAACGCCCGCCAGGTCGAGTAGACGATGAACGCGAGCAGCCCGGCGGCGGTGCAGGCCGGGGCCAGCCACCAGCGGTCGGTGCGCAGATGGCGGGCGGGGATGGCGGCGCGCGAGGCGGTGTGCACGCCGGTGGTGCCGGTGTGCGAGGAGGGTTCGGTGCCAGTGGCCAACGTCGGTCTCCGTGAAGGGCGCTCCGGCCGGAAGGGCTTCCACCGGGGCGGCAACGGGGTAGGGGTCGAGTGGGGCGAAGCCACCCCCTAGGGGGCCTCCACCAGGGGTTTCCCCCTAGGGCGCGTGGCCGTTTCTGGAGCCGAGGCCCTCGTCCTCCGCGTCGGTCCACAGCGTGGAGTCGTAGGGGGCGTCGGAGATCGTCACCATCTCGATGGTGGCCGCACCCGGACGCGGCGGCCGGTCGGTCGCCGCGCTCTGCTTGAGCAGGCCGAGGCTCTCGCGCAGGTGGTCCGTGTCGCTGCGGACCCGGCGGATGTCCAGGCAGGTGCCGAGTTGCGCCTCCAGCTTCCCCACCGTGCGGGCGAGGTCGTCCAGGCTGCGTTCAACCGCCGTCAGATCATCCTTAAGGGACATGTCACGTGCCCTCACTTCTGAAGGTGTGGTGGGCGATCTCATGCGCCCGAGAGTGTCGCGCGTCACAGTAGGCGTTGGGAAGGGGGTGAGCGTGATTACGACTCGAACCGGTGCGTTTCGGCAACCATGCGTCCCGCCACACCTCGAACGGCGATGCGAAACCGGGCGCGCCGCGGGCTCCTGGGCCCTGCGACCGGGCGGCCCCGGGACCCGCCGGGGGCCCGGGTGTTGGGCCGGGCGGGTGGCCTTCGGGCGGTGGTCGACGTGTCGGGCGGCCGGGCCGGGGGGCGGTCGCTTTCAGTAGGGGGGCCATAGATGTGATGAGCCGCAAACTCGGCCGAACGTGGTGCGCCGGTCAGGCCCAGGCGGTGCTCGGCGCGGCGCGGGCGAGCCCGGAGGTAACCGTCATGACCGATCACGACCACCCCTCAGGCCGCCGCGCGGCGTGCCGCAGACGCCGCTGTGCCGCGCTCATCGCGGCGGGGGCGCTGCTCCCGCTGCCGGCCCTGAGCGGATGCAGCAGCGAAGAACGGGAGGCGTCGGTCTCGGCGTCCCAGGACATCGCCCCGGCGCCGCGCGACGAGCTGAAGAACGGCGGCACCCTGCGCTGGGCCATCGATGGGATGCCCGGCACCCTCAACGCCTTCCAGTCCGACGCCGACGCGACCACCGCGCGGATCACCGGCGCGGTGCTGCCCAGCATGTTCACCCTCGACGCGAACGGCCGGCCGCAGCGCAACGCCGACTACCTCGACGCCGCGGACGTCAGCGCCCGCGCCCCCAAGCAGGTCGTCACTTACAAGATCAACCCCAAGGCGCGGTGGAGCGACGGCTCGGCGATCACCGCCGCCGACTTCATCGCCCAGTGGAACGCCCTGCGCGGCAAGAACAACGCGTTCTGGACCGCCCGCAACGCCGGCTACGACCGGATCGGCAAGGTCGAACAGGGCGCGGGCGCCCACGAGGTGAAGGTCACCTTCGCCCGGCCCTATGCCGACTGGCGGTCCCTGTTCACCCCGCTCTACCCCAGGAGCGTGATGGGCAGCCCCGATGCCTTCAACGAGGACGCACGCGAGCAACTCAAGGTGGGTGCGGGCCCGTTCCTCGTCCAGAAGCGGGACACCGAGGAGGGGCGCGTCGTCCTCGTCCGCAACCCGAAGTGGTGGGGCGACCGCGCCAAGCTCAAGCAGATCGTGCTGGAGTCGCTGCCCGGCGACAAGCGGGCCGCGGCGCTGGCCGACGGAAGCATCGACGTCGCCGCGGTCGACCAGCTCGCCGCGAAGCGGGTCGCCTCCGCCCGGCGCCCGGCCGGCTCCGCCGCGTCCAGGAAGCCCGGCGACGGCAACGCGGGCCCGCAGGGTGACGGTGCCAAGGCCGACGCCAAGGCCGTCGCCGCGGAGAACGCGGTGCTGCGCGGCTACACCGTCCACAAGGCGCTGGAGCCCGCCTACACCCAGCTCGCCCTCAACGGCGCCAGCGGGCCGCTGGCGGACGACCGGGTGCGCCGGGCGGTGGCCCGCGCCCTCGACCGGCAGGCGCTCGCGGACACCGTCCTCAAGCCGCTCGACCTGCCCTCCCGGCCACTCGGCAGCCATCTGCTGATGGCCGGGCAGGCCGGCTACGAGGACCACAGCGACGCCCTCGGCGGCCAGGACACCGGGGCGGCCCAGGCGCTGCTCGCGGACGCCGGCTGGAAGAGCGACGGCAGCGACCGGCAGCAGGCCGGCCAGAACGCGGGCGCACCGGCGCCCGGCGCCGGGCGCGCCGCCTACGGATACACCGACGGGGACGACCCGTCGGACGACCGGTACGACGGCGGCCCGTACGGGGACGACTCCGCGGAGGACGGGTCCGGCGGCCGGGACCGGGGCGGGTACGACGAGGGCGCCGACGACCGCAACCCGGCCCGCTCGGGCCGCGGCCACGCCGGCGCGTCCGGCCACGGCGCGGGCGCCCGGCCGGCCGCCGCCGAGGCCCCGCTGTCCTTCACCGGCGCGGTCGGCTCGGAGGTCCAGCAGGCCGCCCTGCTGCGGCAGAGCGCCGCGTTCTACAAGCAGGCGGCCGCCGGCGAGAAGGACGCGGCGCACGGCGACACCTCCTCGGCGGCGTACGCCAAGTACAAGCGGTACAAGAAGCGCGCGGCACGGGCGCTGGGCGCCGCCGAGCGGATCGAGACCGGACAGGCCCCGCACCTGCCGGGCTCCGGCGGTCACCCGGGCCCCGGTGGCCACCCCGGCGCCCGGCACGTCGCCGCCGAGCGTTCCGCCGCCGCCGCGCCGCGGCCGGCCGGCGACCGGGTGGACCACGTCGCCGTCGTCAAGAAGAACGGCAGGCCGCTGACCCTGCGCTTCGTGGTCCCCGACGGCGCCGGCTCGGTGCAGTTGCGCACCGTCGGGCGGCGGATCTCCGAGATGCTCGGCAAGATCGGCGTACAGACCTCCGTCCAGCGGGTCTCGGACGCCAGCTACTTCCAGGACCACATCGCGTCCGGCGACTACGACCTGGCGCTGTACTCCTGGCCCGGCACCGCCTACCCGGCGACCGACGCCCGCCCGATCTACGCCAAGCCGCAGCCCGCGCCCGACGGCTCGCTGACCGTCGAGCAGAACTACACCCGGGTCGGCTCCGACCACATCGACCAGCTCTTCGACCAGGCCGCCTCCGAGCTGGACGAGGGCGCCGCACGCACCCTGGTCGAGCAGGCCGACGCCCGGATCTGGGCCGCCGCCGGGTCGATTCCGCTCTACCAGCGGCCCGAGCTGGTGGCCACGAAGAAGACGCTCGCCAACGTCGGCGCCTTCGGCTTCGCCACGCCCCGCTTCCAGGACATCGGCTACACGAAGTAAGGGCCTCACCAGCGCCCCTCAAAGGGAAGGAAATTGCAGGTCAGAGGGCATATGGACGGGCTGCGGCGGCTACTGCCGCCGCAGCCACGTACCATGGGGTGAGGCCGTGGCGTGCTGAGATGCCCGGCGGGCGCGCGTACCGGATGGACGCGTCGCCATCCACGATTCCGGGAGAAGCGCCGCCAGTATGCCCACCCGTCACGACATTCGTAACGTAGCCATCGTCGCCCACGTCGACCACGGAAAGACCACTCTCGTCGACGGCATGCTCAAGCAGGCCGGTGCCTTCGCCGAGCACGCCGCGGAGAAGCTCGACGACCGGATGATGGACTCCAACGACCTGGAGCGTGAGAAGGGCATCACGATCCTCGCCAAGAACACGGCGGTGAAGTATCACCCCAAGGACGGCGGGGACCCGATCACGATCAACATCATCGACACCCCCGGCCACGCCGACTTCGGTGGCGAGGTCGAGCGTGGTCTGTCGATGGTCGACGCGGTCGTCCTGCTGGTCGACGCCTCCGAGGGTCCGCTGCCGCAGACCCGCTTCGTGCTCCGCAAGGCCCTCGCGGCCCGGATGCCGGTCATCCTGTGCATCAACAAGACCGACCGCCCCGACTCCCGGATCGACGAGGTCGTCAACGAGACCTACGACCTGTTCCTGGACCTGGACGCGGACGAGGACCAGATCGAGTTCCCGATCGTCTACGCCTGCGCCCGTGACGGCGTCGCCTCGCTGACCAAGCCGGAGGACGGCACGGTCCCGAACGACTCCACCAACCTGGAGCCGTTCTTCACCACGCTGCTGGAGCACGTCCCGGCCCCCGAGTACGACGAGAGCGCCCCGCTGCAGGCGCACGTCACCAACCTCGACGCGGACAACTTCCTCGGCCGCATCGCACTGCTCCGCGTCGAGCAGGGCGAGCTGCGCAAGGGCCAGAACGTCGCCTGGATCAAGCGCGACGGCTCCATCGCCAACGTCCGTATCACCGAGCTGATGATGACCGAGGCGCTCACCCGCAAGCCCGCCGAGAAGGCCGGCCCCGGCGACATCTGTGCGGTCGCGGGTATCCCCGACATCATGATCGGCGAGACCCTCGCCGACCCGGAGAACCCGGTCGCGCTGCCGCTGATCACGGTCGACGAGCCCGCGATCTCCATGACCATCGGCACCAACACCTCGCCGCTGGTCGGCCGTGGCGGCACCGGCAAGGGCGCGGACGCCAAGAACGCGGTCAAGGACCGCAAGGTCACCGCCCGCCAGGTCAAGGACCGCCTGGAGCGCGAGCTGATCGGTAACGTCTCGCTGCGCGTGCTGGACACCGAGCGCCCCGACGCCTGGGAGGTCCAGGGCCGCGGCGAGCTGGCGCTGGCGATCCTCGTGGAGACCATGCGCCGGGAGGGCTTCGAGCTGACCATCGGCAAGCCGCAGGTCGTCACCAAGCAGGTCGACGGCAAGACCTACGAGCCCGTCGAGCGCATCACGATCGATGTGCCCGAGGAGCACATGGGCGCCGTCACCCAGCTCATGGGCACCCGCAAGGGCCGGATGGACAACATGTCCAACCACGGCTCCGGCTGGGTCCGCATGGAGTTCGTCGTCCCGTCCCGCGGTCTGATCGGTTTCCGTACGGAGTTCCTGACCAACACCCGCGGTACCGGCATCGCGCACTCCATCCACGAGGGCCACGAGCCGTGGTTCGGCGAGCTGAAGACCCGTAACAACGGCTCGCTGGTCGCCGACCGCGCCGGTGCCGTCACCGCCTTCGCGATGACGAACCTCCAGGAGCGCGGCGTGCTCTTCACCGACCCCGGCACCGAGGTGTACGAGGGCATGATCGTCGGTGAGAACTCCCGCGCCGACGACATGGACGTCAACATCACCAAGGAGAAGAAGCTCACCAACATGCGCTCCTCCTCCGCCGACTCCTTCGAGGCGATCGTCCCGCCGCGCAAGCTCTCCCTGGAGCAGTCCCTGGAGTTCTGCCGCGACGACGAGTGCGTCGAGGTGACCCCGGAGGCCGTGCGCATCCGCAAGGTCGTCCTGGACCAGAAGGAGCGCGGCCGCACCGCCTCCCGCGCCAAGCGGTAACACCCGCCGCCGGCCACTGACAACGTCGCCGCGGAACGTGGTGAAGGGGCGCCCCTCTGCGTGAGGGGCGTCCCTTCGGCGTTCCGGGGGCGTCCCGGGGGCGTCGTTTCGCGTCACGGGGCGGTGCCCGTTCCGTTTCCCCGGGGGCCGCGTCCCGCTCGCCGGCGGCGTTGTCAGTGGGCGGCGGGAGACTGGGGGGCATGACGCAGACGACGACGATCGAAACGGGTCGCGGGATCGCGACGCTGATCAATGTGTTCACCGTGCTGCCCGAGCGGCAGGCGGAGCTGGTGGCGCTGCTGAGCCGGGCCACCGAGGAGACGATGCGGGACCGGCCGGGGTTCCTCTCGGCGAACCTCCACGCCAGTGCGGACGGCGAACGGGTCGTCAACTACGCCCAGTGGGAGAGCGAGGCGCACTTCCGGGCGATGCCGGCCGATCCGGCGGCGCAGGAGCACATGACGCAGGCCGCCGCGCTGGCGGAGTCCTTCGACCCGCGGATATACGCGGTGGAGTCCGTCCACCACACCGCGCGGGCCGCTCGCTGATCCACCGGGCCGATCGGGCATACGGGGGTTTTCTCGGGTCTCCGGAGCAGTGGCGGTCGCCGTCGAAGTGCGATACGTCCCGCTTTGCGATCTCATGTGGGCTGGGCAGCAGTCCGGACCTGAGGAGGCATCATGCGGGGAGCCACCCTCGCGAAGTGGGCCGTTTGCGCCGCCGCCACCGGTCTGACGGCCACGGCGTGCGGGGGCGGCGGCGCGGCGGGCGCCGGGGTGGTCAGTGCCTCCTGGGGGGATCCGCAGAATCCGCTGGAGCCGGCGAACACCAATGAGGTCCAGGGCGGCAAGGTCCTGGAGATGCTCTTCCGCGGCCTCAAGCGGTACAACCCGAAAACGGGCGCCGCGGAGAATGTGATCGCGGACCGGATCGAGACCACGGATTCCCAGCATTTCACCGTCACCCTGAAGGACGGCTGGAGCTTCAGCAATGGCGAGAAGGTCACCGCCCATTCCTTCGTGGACGCCTGGAATTACGGGGCGCTGCTGACCAACAAGCAGAAGAACGCACCGTTCTTCCAGTACATCGACGGCTTCGCGAAGGTGCACCCCGAGAGCGGAACCCCCACCGCCAAGACGCTGTCGGGGCTGGCGGTGAAGGACGCGCGGACCTTCACCGTCACGCTCAACCAGAAGTTCTCCAGCTGGCCGGACACCCTGGGGTACACGGCCTTCATGCCGCTGCCCCACTCCTTCTACACGGACCATTCCGGATGGCTGCGCAAGCCCGTCGGCAACGGGCCGTACCGCGTGGACTCCTATGAGAAGGGGTCCGTGCTGCGGATGCGGAAATGGGGGAAGTACCCGGGGTCGGACCGGGCGCGGAACGCCGGCATCGATCTGCGGGTCTACACCGACAACAACACCGCCTACACCGATCTGCAGGCCGGCAACCTCGATCTCGTCGACGACGTGCCGGCCGCCCAGCTCAAGAGCGTGAAATCGGACCTCGGAGACCGGTACATCAACCAGCCGGCCGGGATCATCCAGACCCTCACCTTCCCCATGTACGACAAGGCGTGGGGCGGGCCGGGAAAGGACAAGGTGCGGCGCGGGCTGTCGATGGCGATCGACCGGAACCAGATCACCCGGGAGATCTTCCAGCGGACCCGGACCCCCGCCACCGACTGGACCTCGCCGGTGCTGGGCGCGGACGGCGGCTACAAGGCGGGGCTCTGCGGCGAGGCCTGTGTGTTCAACCCGAGCCGGGCCCGCCAGCTGATCAAGGAGGGCGGCGGGCTGCCCGGCGGCCGGATGACCGTGACGTACAACGCCGACACCGGCTCCCACAAGGACTGGATCGACGCCCTCTGCAACAGCATCAACACCTCGCTGGGCAGCGACAACGCCTGCACCGGCGCGCCGGTCGGGACCTTCGGCGACTTCCGGAACAAGATCGCGGCCAAGCGGATGGGCGGCCCCTTCCGGGCCGGCTGGCAGATGGACTACCCCCTGATCCAGAACTTCCTCCAGCCGCTCTACTACACAGGCGGCTCGGCGAACGACGGGAAGTTCAGCAACCACGGCTTCGACGCGCTGGTGGACAAGGCCAACGCGCAGACCGACACCGGCCGGGCGGTCGCGACCTTCCAGGACGCGGAGAAGGTCCTCGCCGCGCAGATGCCGTCCATTCCGCTCTGGTACCAGAACGGCAGCGGCGGCTATTCGGAACGGATCAGCAATGTCTCGCTGAACCCGTTCAGCGTGCCGGTCTACAACGAGATCAAGGTCAACTGACCGTGGTGTGAGGGAGGTTGACGCTCTATGGGACGGTATGTGATCCGGCGGCTGCTCCAGATGATCCCGGTGTTCATCGGCAGCACCTTCCTGATCTTCTTCATGGTCTACGCACTGGGCGACCCGGTGGCCGCGATGTTCGGCGAGCGCGCGCCCGACCCCGCCACCGCCGCACAGATCCGCCGCGAGCTCTACCTCGACGCCCCGCTGTGGAAGCAGTACCTGCACTACATGGGGCAGATCTTCCAGGGGAACTTCGGCACCGCGTTCAACGGCCAGTCCGTCACCGAGCTGATGGGCTCCGCCTTCCCCGTCACCCTGCGGCTCACGGTGGTCGCCATCGTGATCGAGATGGCGGTGGGCATCGTGCTGGGGGTGTTCAGCGGGCTGCGGCGCGGCCGGGGCATCGACACCACGGTGCTGGTCCTCACCCTCGTCGTGGTGTCCATCCCGACCTTCGTCAGCGGCTATCTGCTCCAGTTCCTCTTCGGGGTGCAGTGGGGCTGGGCCGCGCCGTCGGTCTCCCCGGACGTACCGCTGAACGAACTCCTGCTTCCCGGGCTGGTGTTGGCGCTGGTCTCGCTCGCCTACGTGACCCGGCTGACCCGGACCTCGATCGCGGAGAACGTCCGCGCCGACTACGTCCGTACGGCCCTCGCCAAGGGCCTGCCCCGGCACCGGGTCATCACCCGCCATCTGCTGCGCAATTCGCTGATCCCGGTCGTCACCTTCATCGGCACCGACATCGGCGCCCTGATGGGCGGCGCGATCGTCACCGAGCGCATCTTCAACATCCACGGCGTCGGATACCAGCTCTACCAGGGCATCCTGCGGCAGAACTCACCGACCGTGGTGGGCTTCGTGACGATCCTGGTGCTGGTCTTCCTCCTCGCGAATCTCCTCGTCGACCTGCTGTACGCCGTCCTCGACCCGAGGATCCGCTATGCCTGAGCCCACTGTCCCCAAGGAAGCCATCGGCCACGGCGACGGCGGCTCCGCCGCGCTGGCCATCGGCGAGGCGGAGTCGCTGGAGCGGCGGCCCGGTGCGGCCCCGCCGGGCGCCGGTCCCCCCGGCGGGGTGCCCGCCGGCAGGCCCCGCAGCCTGTGGAGCGACGCCTGGCACGACCTGTGCCGCAACCCCGTCTTCGTGCTCTCCGCGCTGGTCATCGTCTTCCTGGTGCTGATCGCGATCTGGCCGCAGCTGATCGCCACCGGCAACCCCTACCGCGCGGACCTCGCCAAGGCGCAGCAGGGCTCGCAGCCCGGCCACCCCTTCGGCTTCGACACCCAGGGCAGGGACGTCTACACCCGGGTGGTCTACGGGGCCCGCGCCTCCATCACCGTCGGGGTCTGCGCCACGGCCGGCGCCGCGCTGCTCGGCAGCCTGCTGGGCGGGCTGGCCGGCTTCTTCGGCGGCTGGTCGGACACCCTGCTCTCCCGGGTCGCCGACATCTTCTTCGGCATCCCGGTGATCCTGGGTGGTCTGGTCTTCCTCTCCATGATCACCAGCAGCACGGTCTGGCCGGTGGTCGGCTTCATCGTGCTGCTCGGCTGGCCGCAGATCTCCCGGATCGCCCGCGGCTCGGTGGTCACCGCCAAGCAGAACGACTACGTGCACGCTGCACGGGCGCTGGGCGCCGGCAACGGACGGATGCTGCTGCGGCACATCGCCCCGAACGCCGTCGCACCGGTCATCGTCGTCGCCACCATCGCGCTCGGCACGTTCATCGCGCTGGAGGCGACGCTCTCCTACCTGGGCGCCGGGCTGAAGCCGCCCACCATCTCCTGGGGCATCGACATCTCCACCGCCTCCCCGTACATCCGCAGCGCGCCGCACATGCTGCTGTGGCCGGCGGGCGCGCTGAGCATCACGGTGCTGGCGTTCATCATGCTCGGCGACGCGGTGCGCGACGCCCTCGACCCCAAGTTGCGCTGAGGAGCCGGACGATGACGAACCAGGAAGCCGCCCCGGGGACCGCGGGCGCCGCGGCGGCCGTCGCCGCACCGCCGCTGCTCGACGTCCGCGATCTGCGGGTCGAGTTCCGCACCCGCGACGGGGTGGCGAAGGCCGTGAACGGCGTCAGCTTCCGGGTGGCGCGGGGGCAGACGCTGGCGGTGCTCGGGGAGTCCGGCTCGGGCAAGTCCGTCACCGCCCAGGCCGTGATGGGCATCCTCGACTCCCCGCCGGGATTCGTCACCGGCGGCGAGATCGTCTTCCAGGGGCGCGATCTGCTGACCCTGCGCCCGGAGGAGCGGCGCCGGGTCCGCGGCGCGAAGATGGCGATGATCTTCCAGGACGCGCTGTCCGCGCTGAACCCGGTCCTCAGCGTCGGGGCCCAGCTCGGGGAGATGTTCCAGGTCCACGAGGGGATGTCCCGTAAGGAGGCGCGCGGCCGGGCCGTGGAGCTGATGGAACGCGTCGGGATCCCGGCGGCCCGGGAGCGGGTGGGCGACTATCCGCACCAGTTCTCCGGGGGGATGCGCCAGCGCGCGATGATCGCCATGGCGCTGGTCTGCAACCCCCAGCTCTTGATCGCCGACGAGCCGACCACCGC
>NZ_SDIG01000114.1:0-21547 GCF_004122755.1 Streptomyces sp. TM32 | reverse complement strand
CGATCACTCCGTGGTTGCTCACCACAAGTTGATGTTCTCCGCGAGGAAGTAGGACTCTTCAGCGGGCGGGGCGGGGCGCAGGTCGGCGACGGCCAGGTCCTCGGCGAGCAGGAGCAGGACGGACGGTTCCAGCCGGCGCAGCACGCCTACGGCCGTCCACAGATCGATGGCGAAGGCCCGCGCGATCAGGCGGCGGGCCCTTGCGGGGTCGGCGGCATTGGCGAGGTGGGCCAGGGTGGTGGCCTGGATCTCGGGGTGGGTGATCCTGTTGACGAGTTGTTCCGCGCGCTCGGGGTGTCCGGTCTCGGCTGCTGCCCTGGCGAGTGCGGCGAGCAGTTCCCAGTTGCCGTGTGAGTCGGCCTCGTCGAGGGCGCCCGCGAGTTCGGTGGCGGCTGCGGCGGCCCGTTCGTGGTCCCCGGTCCGGGCGATCGCCTCGATGACCATCGCCTGGATGCGGGTCCGCTCGGACGTTCCGTCAATGCTTTGGGCGGCTGTCCCGGGGTCGCCGATCACCACGATGACCGACTGGCCGTCCCCGGCTATGGTGATCGTTTCGACGAGCTCGGCGAGGGTCCGGGGGCGGTCGCCGGGGCCTCCGATGCTGCGGGCCACTGCCTCGGCCTCGTCGACGAGCGCGGTTGCCCGGCTCGGCCGGCCGCGCTCGGCGGCAGCCCGGGCCACCGCCACCAGGGCCCGCGCTCGCGGCGCAGCGTCCGCGATCATACGGGCGACACGCTCGGAGTGCTCGATCCCGCCGGTGCGGGCGACCGCCTCGGTCAGGGCGAGCACAATCGACTCGTCCGCCTGATCGCCCGCTTCAGCGATGCGCTCGACGTTCGGGTCCATCACGGTTGCCGCGCCGTCGTAGTCGCCAGCGGCCTCCGCCGCGCCGGCGAGCGCGCCGAAGGCGACTGCCCGGGAACGATTGTCGGTCTCGATGGTGTGGTTGATCTCGACGGCCCGCACCGTGTCGCCGGCTCGGGCGGCGGCCTCGACCACGACGGCGAGTGCGGTGTCGCGGGCACTCTTGCTGCCGATGCTGTGGGCGGTGGCTTCGGCAATGTCGTAGTCCCCCGCTTCGGCTGCCGCTCGGGCCACTGCGGTCCGGGCGACCACGTCGCGGGCGGGGTCGTGCACCGTCCCGGCGATCGCCAGGGCCCACTCGAGGTCGCCCGATCGTGCCACCAGGCCGGCCAGGGCCGCGAGTTCCACCTGCTGGTGCACCGGGGATCGGACCGCCCGGGCCATCTGCTGGGCCTCCGTCGCCAGTTCGAGCCCGTGCCGGTGGTCACCCGAGCGTACGACCGCCGCGGCGACCGCCGTCAAGGCCCGTGCCCCGGCTCCCGGTTCGGGGTTGGCCCGAGCCAGTGCCTCGGCGCTACTGTGGTCCCCCGCCCGGGCGACGGCGCCAGCGAGATCGGCGAGATCGCCCCCGATGTGAATGACCTCGCGGTCGTCCGTGCCGCCGAGGAGTACTTGGAGGGTCTCGGTCGCGAGCACGGCCGCACGGTCCGCGGCTCCGGTTGGCGGTCAGCGCCTCGACTACCGCCCCCATCGGAGGTCTTGTCAAGAGGCCGGTGAACTCGCGGGCGGCGACCTCCGCCTCGGCAGCCGCGCGCCGGGCCAGAGCCGGGTCTCCGCTGCGGGCCACTGTCTGCGCCACAGCGGCCAGGGTCGTCACCCGCTGTCCGTACTCGGTGATGGCGCGGGCTACCTTCAGGGCTTCATCATGTTCGCCGATGGCGGCCAGCGCCTCGGCCAGATCGTCTCGCCCCAGCCCCGATCCGGGTGTGGCCTCCGGGCCGTCGACCAGCGCCCTGAGCTCGCGCAGCAGTCCGATGGCGCGCTGCCGGTCACCTGCCGCTGCCGCGTCCTTGGTCAAGGTCGCCCAGCCGGCTGGGCGCTGATAGTCCTCCTCGATCCGGCGGGCGGCCCGCTCCGCGGCGTCGGCCAGCTCGGCGGCCCGCTGCCAACCAGCGGCCCTACGGCCTGATCGCCGGGCGGTGAGTGGCGAGGTGTTTGCGTGCCTCGTTGTGAGCGTCCGCGTCGATCTCGCCGGAGGCGAAGCGGCGGTCGAGGATCTCCTCGGGGGTCTCGCGGTGCCCGCGGCCCTCCCAGTCTCGGTTGCCGCCCCGAGGACCGCCGGACGCACCTTGCGTCAGGCGGATCACCGCCCACACTACGAAGCCGATCAGCGCGATCCCCAGCAGGGGCAGGAAAGCCATCCAGGCCCAGCCGCCGCCACCATCCCAGTACATCACCGCGCTCACCTCCCAACGAGGCTCTGTTCTTCTTTCACCGTCTGTGCGGACCGAGACCAGACACCAGGGGCCCGTCCGGCCCCGCCTACGGGCCGCTCGGGTACCCCGTCGCCAGGTGGGGCCGGCTGCCCGTCGGCGAAGACCACCGCCGAGGCATCCAGGTCGATCTCCCGCGCGGTGAGCCGGGCCAGGAACCCCTTGCGAGGCGCAGCCGCTTGTACCGCAGCAGGGAGACCGCCCGAGGAACGTCGATGCCCCGGGCGCTCCCCTTCGGCCGCGCCAGTAGGGTGCCGGCTACAACGGAAATCAGCGGTCAAGCAGCATCATCGACCCCGCCGGGACCAGGCGTCACCTAAAGACGTTTTCACTGTTCAGGTAGACGCAGCCCGTATGCACGCCACCCGACATCCGAGTGCCGTCAGGTACGGCATTGCATGAGGGGCTCGTCGAGATAGCTGCCGGCCAAGTGTTCCGTCGTATCCAGCAGCCTGGGCCGCGGCCTCCAGGACGTTCGCGAGCTCCTCCGTGCGCGGGACGAGCCGGCGATGGCGAGCAGCGCCGCCTGGTCGGCAGTCGCAATCGGTCTTCCGCCGACAACCGGTGCCGATCGGGCAGCGGCCTCGATCGGCTCCAGAGTGGCGATCACCCGTCGCGCGGCGGCATCGCGCTCCTCGGCGGCCTCCTCCAGCTGGTCCAACGTGCGGTCGATACGCGCGAACAGGACGGCGTCGACGGGGAATTCACCGCCGGAAAAGCGATGAAGGAGGGTGCGGTGGAAGGCCACGCCGGTTTCGGGCCGAGCCAACTCGGCTTCACATCGGGCATTTTCACCTGTTGCTGCAATTCAGCACCACCGTGAACGCTGTACCACCAGCAGACGAAGAACCTGCTGGTGGCCTTCTTCCTGTCCAACATCAGTCACGCGACGTAGCTCACGGCGCCGCATATGATCTCGCATCCGGAGGCACCCTCATCTCGCTGTACGTGACTCCCCTGGGGAGAAGCTGGGGAGTTTGGGCGGCCCTGGGGAGCGTGCGGGGAGAATCGACTGCGTAATACGGCACGAACCTGAAAGCCACTGAAAGACCCATCTCCGCAGGTCAGAGACAGGGATGGCCGCATCACCCCAGGTCAAAGCAGTTAGGTAGACGACTTCATGATGTAGGTACCGAGATCGTCGGCCTCGACGATCCCCGGGAGCGATCCGCCTTCACGCAAGGGCGTGACATAGCGGGTCGCCACAACTTCAGTCAGCATGATCCCAAACTCCACGACTCATCCACGTTGCCCTCCACGGTCAACCCCAGACAGGTGCACCCCGGATCAGCGCCGCGATCAACCCTGGGGAGAATCCGGGGAGTTCCCCCTGGCATCCCGCTCCCCCTCTCTTCCGGCTCTCTTCCGGCTCTCTTCCGAGCAGTCCGTCGATGGCCGTGGCGCTCCTTCATTCGGGTTCATTCCGGCCTCCGGCACAAAGTGGGCATCATAACGGGCTCAGCCCGAACACCTCGCCCTGACCAAGGCCGCACCCCGGACCGAGTACGACGGCCTCGGGTCGCCGATGCCTGCTGTGGCGCGTAGACGCCTCGTCAAGAAGTCGACGACATACATCTGCTGTGCACTGCAGCCCCGTGACCGGCTGAGCCTTCGTTGGCACAACCGATATCGGCCCCAGCTGGAGACTGCGCAGCTCACCGTGAAAGTCCCCCGAATGCTCGCTGCTGGTTTCCATGGGACAGATCGTCTTGGCCAGGTGTTCACGCCAGACATCGAATCGGTCAGGCGCCGGCACCTCACTACTGCTGAAGACCATCTCCATCGTTCTTCCCCCTTGTGTACGGCTGCGTACGAGAGATCCCGCGGCGCTGTCCGCTGTCGGCGTCCCGTGATGGTCAATCACGGAACGGGGGACGGCGCCGCGCCCACACCACGTCGGAGCGGCGCAATCGGCGACGGTGGCAGGGACGCCCGGAGGACGCTTGGCGTCGGCGCTGCCCTGCGCCATTTCCCCACTCGCGTGGCAGTGGACCTCGGTCCTACCGGGCAAGACGGTACAGCGGCCCGGTAGAGCCGTTTGCTGTGCGGTCGAGCGGCGAGGTCGTAGTGGTCCGCGACCGTAGTGCCCGATACTTCCGCTGGTCGAAGGGGCTGGCGGCGGTGGCGGCCCAGGATGGCTCCTGTAGGCCGAGCGAACGGGAGGCAGGAGCGCTCCGCCCGCTCAACCGACCATCCCGGGCGCCATATTCGGCTGATTGGTAATCGCGCTGGTAATCGCCACCGGTGACGACCGCTCGCCCACGATAGTCGTGCGCTTCGGACGAATACGCAGTCGGCCTCCGGCCTTGCCGGCTGGGCGCCGTAGGAGTGGGGGCGCACGCCGATCCTGATCCGGCTGCGCGCCCCCGGGGGAGGACGGGTTTCGCCTCTCGGTGGTGCGCCGCGACCGCTTGTGCGGACGCGGCGCTCGCCCCGGACACGGGTCAGAACGCGGGCGCCTTGCCGCAGCCGCCCGCTAGAAGGAGTACGGGCCGAACCGGCCCCACATCACGACAGCTGCGAAGGCGAGCAGTGCCACGTTCACGATGATCATCTGCGTCTCGCCGCGGCGGGCATGCACCACCACGCCCCCGACCATGACCAGCACGAGACCGAGCGCGGCCAGCGGCACCACCACCGGCGCGACGCCGGACAACGCCGGCACGGTGAGCCCGACCGCGGCCAGTACCTCCATGGCCCCGATCAGCTTCACCGTCCCGGCACTCATGTCCCCGGCCCAGCCCATACCCGAGGCCACCAGCTTCTCCTTCGGCTGGGACAGCTTCATTGCCCCGGCCGCAAGGAACGCCACAGCGAGCACGCTCGCGAGGCCCCACAACACCGTGTTCATGCTACTCAGCACCCTTCGATGACTTAAATGTTTAACTGAAGACTAGAGCGCGATTACTTAAATATGCAAGTGACGCCGAGCGTTGATCACTTAACGCGTGAAGTTATACTCGCGAACATGGAGAACCCGCAGGAACCTCGCTGGCTGGACGACGAAGAAGATCAGGCATGGATCGCGCTGGTCAGTGTGCTGATGCGGCTGCCCGCGGCGCTGGACTCGCAGCTCCAGCGCGACGCCGGTGTGAGCCACTTCGAGTACCAGGTGATGGCCGGGCTGTCCCTGGCCCCCGAACGAACGCTGCGGATGAGCGAGCTGGCCGCGTTCGTCGAGGGCTCCCTCCCCCGGCTGTCCCAGGTCGTCGGACGACTGGAGAAGCGCGGCTGGGTACACCGCAGCCCTGATCCCACCGATGGCCGCTACACCGTGGCCACCCTCAACGACGAGGGCTACGACAGGGTGGCCGCGGCCGCCCCGGGACACGTGGAGACGGTGCGCGCCTCCGTCTTCGATGCACTCACCAGGGCACAGGTCCGCCAGCTGACCGCGATCGGGCGCCGCATCGTCGGCGCGATCGACCCCGATCATCCCCTCGTCACAGGAACGGTGGACCGGCTGCGCCCCAAGAAATGAGCGCATTCGGACAGTCCTGCCAGGTGAACGTAACGGCCGAGTCGCACCCCGCACCCCGCACGCTGCGGTCGGCTCGGCCGCGCCAGCTGGGGTGGGTGTGGGGTGGACGGTCTCGTCCGGAGGGTGAAGACAGGTGCCGGGCGCGGGCCGGAACGGGCCCCGCTCAGCGGCCGGCGAGCGGGACGGTGGCCTCGATGGCGAAGCCGCCGTCCGGCCGGCCCCCGGAGGTGAAGGTTCCGCCGAGGGCAGTGACGCGTTCGCCCAGGCCGACGAGTCCGCGGCCGCCGCTGGGCAGTTCCGTGCCGGACGGGCCGTGCGGGGCGTCGTTCTCGACCCGTACCCGCACTGCGTCGGTGAGGTAGCGCACCTCGACGCGGACCGGGGCCCCGGAGGCGTGCTTGGCGGCGTTGGTCAGGCCCTCCTGGACGAGGCGGTACAGGGCGCCGCTGAGGTCGGCGGGCAGCGTACGGGGGTCGCCGTTGATGTCGAGGCCGATCGGGGTCCCGGTGCTGCGCGACTCCTCGACCAGGGTGGTGACGTCGTCGAGCGTCGGCAGCGACGGTGCCGGGTGCTGGTCGTCCGCGCCGTCCATCCGCAGCACGTTCAGTACGTCGCGCAGTTCGTTGAGGGCCTGGCGGCCCATCTGGCCGATCAGTGCGCCCGTCTTCCGGGCGACCTCGTTGTCCCCGCCGGCCCCGGCTTCCAGCGCGCCGGCGTGCACCACCATCAGGCTCACCCGGTGCGAGACCACATCGTGCATCTCGCGGGCGATCCGGGCCCGTTCCTGCATGCGGGCCTGCGCTTCCTTGAGGTGCTGCTCGCGTTCCAGGCGCTCGGCCCGTTCCCGCAGGTTCACCAGCAGGCTCTGCTTGGCGCCCCGGTACATGCCGAGCAGCACCGGCACCACGACCATGGACACCAGCAGGACCATCACCAGCGGGGTGACCACCCGCAGGTTCGTGGAGTACGCCCAGCCGAGGAGCACGGCCGCGGCCGCCCCGGAGATCATCAGCAATTGGCGGCGGGAGCGCCCGTATTTGGCCACCGTGTACAGAGCGACCGGCAGCGTGCTGAGCGCCGGCAGGACCAGCGGCAGCAGCGCGATCGCGGCCAGCGCCACCCCCGCGGGGTAGCGGCGCCGCAGGACGAGGGTCAGGCCCGCCAGCGGCACCAGAGCGGCGAACACCGGCACCGGCAACAGCAGCGTGTCGTGGTTGACCGCATTCGAGGTGAAGACCGCCGGTGGGTTGGCCAGGGGGAACAGCAGCACCAGGCAGACGTCGAAGAGCATCGCCCGCCGGTTCTCCCACCAGCCCGGGTGCCGGCTCAGGGAACGGAGTCCGGCGAGCACCGGCAGGATGACGGCGGCCAGCAGCACCACGATCAGCATCACCACCTGGTACGACGCCCCCATCCCGTGGCGGGGGGCGAGACGCTGAAGGTGGACCAGGGCGATGGCGAGGACGGTGACCAGCCCGACGGACGCGGCGATGCCCACGGTGCGGATCTGCCGGGTATGACGGGCGAGCGAGTAGTACGCGACGGAGACCGTCAGGACGGACCCGGTTCCCAGCAGCAGTCCGCAGGTGACCGCTGCGGCCACCGCCACCGGAAAGCGGCGCCGGAACAGCAGGAGCAGGCCCGCCGCTGCCGTCAGCCAGCCGGACAGGGACGGCGACAGCGGACTGTAGATCTCCCCCGGCGCGAAGCCTTCCCGTATCTGGGGATCCAGCAGGGCACAGCCCAGTGCGATCACCACGTCGAGGACGACGGTGTACCACGGGCGCATCCGGCACAGGGTCCGCACCCGGCTCCGCAGGCCGTTCGGCGCGGACGCCTCCCCCGAAACCACGGAATGGGAAGGTGACTTCTCCGTGGTTTCGGTGAACGGTGCGGAGCTTTTCTCAAGGGTCACGGGAATAACCAGACGGCCGGCGGAGGTGTCCGGAGATTGTAGGGCAGTTCCGTCCGGTCCGGCAGACGAACCATTTCATGACGCGATACGGCACGGGCAACAACTTCGCAATGTGACCCCGCAATGACTTTGGGTCATCCTCGCCCTCGCTATCCTCCCTATCTCTCTGTCCTCCCTGCTGCGTTCTGTGCGGCGCGCCACCGTTCCCACTGCAAAGGGATACGGTAACGACGGCCACGCACAGGGCATTGCCAGCGTATTGGGCAAAGGCAGCGCGCAGGGCAATACCAGCACGTCTGGCGGGGAAAACGAGGCATGGGCGGCCGGGCATCGACAAAACGGAACGCCGGCGCACGAGTCGGTCCGGCTTCCTTTGCAGCAGAACACTTTCCCGGATTTCGGCGAGACGCGACGCCGGATGCCCGAAGCCCGAAGTCCGATTCCGGGTGTCGGATGTCGAACGCCCGATGCCGGATTCCGGATTCCGCTGCGGGCAATGGTCGGTAAAGCACAGGCCGGCAGGAATGGCCCTCCGGGACCCCGGCACCGATCCCGCTGTCCGTCGCGGCGGCCGGACGTCGCGAAGCAGCACGTCGCGACGCCGCCCGTCGTGGGCGGGTCTTCCGCAGACGTCTTCGATGTGCCTAGTTTCTCTTCAGAGATCGTCATCCCCGGACCGGCACCGTCCGGGTCGCCCGCACCCCCGGAGGACAGCACCTTGGACAGCAGTGCCCGGAACGTCGAGCACACCGTGAACTCCGCTGCGTTTCCCCGCCAGTTCGCCCGCACCCGTCGCTTCTCCCTCGGAGTGCCCCGGCAGTTCACCGTCTCCCCCGACGGCTCCCGGGTGCTCTTCGTCCGTACGGGCTCGGGCACCGACCCCGTGGGCCGGCTGTGGCAGTACGAGGACGGCAAGGAACAGCTGCTGGCCGATCCGGCGCTCCTGGTGGGGAACGGTTCCGGGGAGGTCCCCGAGGAGGAGCGGCTGCGCCGGGAGCGCGCCCGGGAGCGCTCGGTGGGCGTGGTGTCGTACGCGACCGACGACGCGGCCCGCCTGGTCGCGTTCGCCCTGTCCGGGGCCCTGTGGGCGGTGCGTACCGACGGTGGCGCGCCGTTCTCCGTCCCCGCGGCGGGGCCGGTGGTCGACCCCCGCCCCTCCCCCGACGGCCGGCACGTCGCCTATGTGAGCCGTCGCTGCCTGCACGTCGTGGATCTGTCCGGTGCCGACCGGCAGCTGGCCCGCGCCGAGGGCCCGGACGTCTCCTACGGGCTCGCCGAATATGTCGCCGCGGAGTCCATGCACCGGATGCGCGGCTACTGGTGGGCGCCGGACAGTCGCCACCTCCTGGTGGCCCGGGTCGACACCGCCCCCGTGGAACGGCGTTACACATCGGATCCGGCCGACCCGACGAAGCCACCGCGGGCGGTTCCCTACCCGGCGGCAGGCACCCCCAATGCGGAGGTCACCGTTCAGCTCCACTCCCTGGAGGGCGGGCGGATCGACGTGCGGTGGGACCGCAGGGCCTATGAGTACCTCGTCGCCGCCGGCTGGGACGCACAGGGCCCGTTCCTCACCGTACAGAGCCGTGACCAGCACATACTGCGGACGCTCAGGGTCGATCCGGCGACCGGCGCCACCGAGTTGCTGCACGAGCGGACCGATCCCGCGTGGGTGGAGATCGTCCACGGCACCCCCGCCCGTACGTCGTCGGGTGCCCTGGTGCTCCCCGAGGACGACGGCGACACCCGGTATCTGACCGTCGGCGGCCGGCGGGTCACCCCCAGGGGGCTGCAGCTGTGCGAGGTCCTCGGGGTCGAGGGCGAGCAGGTGCTGTTCACGGCGAGCGAGGACCCGCTGGAGACCCACGTGTGGCGCCATGAACCGGGCCGCGGCAACCGGCGGCTGAGCCGCGGGCCCGGCCGGTTCACCGGCGTGGGGCGTGGTGGCACGGTCGTCCTGGCCGGGGGGACGCCACGGGGCGACGAAGCCCGCGTCCTCAGGGAGCCGACGGCCGGCACCGGGACGGGGACGGGGACGGGGACGGACCAGGATGCGCCGTACCAGGTCATCCGCTCACTCGCCGAGGAGCCGTCGGTCACCCCGCGCCCCCGCCATCTCACCCTCGGCGAACGGCAGTTGCGCAGCGCGCTCTTCCTGCCGTCATGGCACGAGGAAGGTACGGGGAAACTGCCGGTGCTGCTCGACCCGTACGGGGGGCCGGGAATGCAGCTGGTGGGACGCGCCCGCGGATGGTTCACCTGTGTGTCCCAGTGGTTCGCCGAGCAGGGGTTCGCGGTGCTGGTCGTCGACGGCCGCGGGACACCGAACCGGGGCCCGGCCTGGGAGAAGACCATCCACGGCGACCAGCTCACGCCCGCCCTGGAGGACCAGATCGACGCGCTGCGGGCGGCTGCGGCGCGCTGCGGTGACCTCGACCTGGCGCGGGTGGCGATCCGCGGCTGGTCCTTCGGCGGGTTCCTGGCCGCGGGCGCGGTGCTGCACCACCCCGAGGTCTTCCATGCGGCCGTCGCCGGCGCGCCGCCCACCGACATGCGGATGTACGACACCCACTGGAAGGAGCGGTTCCTGGGCCACCCCCATGAGCAGCCGGAGAATTATGCGCGCTGCTCCCTGACCGGCCACGGCCATCTGCTGAGCCGCCCGCTGCTGCTGATCCACGGGCTCGCGGACGACAACGTGGCCGCCGCGCACACCCTGCGCTTCTCGGCGGAGCTGCTCGCGGCGGGCAAGCCGCACAGCGTGCTGCCGCTCCCCGGCGCCACCCACCTGCCGGCCGATGACGCGGTCAACGAGCAGCTGCTGTTCTTCCAGCGGGACTTCCTGCGCGACGCGCTGGGCCTTGGTACCTCAGCGAGCTGAACCTTCGTACCTCGGCAAAAGGAACGCATCCGCGTTGAACACCCCGGGCCGACCCTCCGTATGGACCCTGTGCAACGCCCATGGAGCAGAGCGCGCACCGAAGGCACCACCAAGAACCGGAGGCACACCATGGCTCGACAGGCAGCGTCGGAGCGGACGGAGACCGCAGCGATGACGGCGACGCAGGAGACCGGCCCGACGAGGCAGGAGGCCGGCCAGGCGGCGGAGGAGGCCGGCCCGGCGGCGGAGCGCGGGGCGGGACGGCGGGCCGTCGTCGCGGCGGTCGGCGCGGCCGGACTGACGGCGGCGCTCGCAGCCTGCGGCGGCAGCAAGATGGACGCGGGCAGCGGCGACTCCAAGAGCGCGGCCGGCGAGCAGTCGTCCTCGGGGGCGAGCGGCGGGGGCAGCGGCAGCGGCGCCGAGAGCGGCAGCACCCTCGCCAAGACCTCGGAGATCCCCAAGGGCGGCGGCAAGATCTTCAAGGCCGAGAAGGTGGTCGTCACCCAGCCGCAGGACGGCGAGATCAAGGCGTTCTCCGCCATCTGCACCCACGCGGGCTGCGTCGTCGGCGAGGTCTCCGGCGGCACCATCAACTGCATGTGCCACGGCAGCAAGTTCGACATCAACGACGGCAGCGTGAAGAAGGGCCCCGCCACCAAAGCACTGGCCCCCGCCAAGGTGGACGTCAAGGGCGGGTCGGTCACCCTCGGCTGACGGCACGGCCGCCCAGCCGCCCGCCGGGCTCCCGCCCCGGCGGGCGGGTGTCATGGGCGCCGCTCAAGCCGCTGGGGAGAATCCGGGAGAATCAGGCCCGCTCTCCTTCGTCCCACAAGCGATCGGGGGCCGACTGCCACGCCGAGCAGGTCGCCGGTCGGCCGAGTAGCGAGCGAGGCCGTGAGTCCAGGATCGCTTCCGCCTCGTCACTGATCGCGCGGACCACGTCAGCGGTGGAACATCCGCCCCGCCCCCGTGGGCGCTTGAACGTGTCCGAGCCGATGCACCGTGGCGACTGCGGCCACGGCGGCCGCCGTCGCCACGGATGTCCTGGCCGATCAGGCGGTTCCGGTTGTGGCGATCCGGCCGGCGTAGCGCTGCGTCCAGGTCGTGTCGGTGTCGACGGTGACGACCACGTCGTAGTAGCCCTGCCGGGTCGGCCACATGACGACCTTCGTCTCGCCGTGGGCCACCGTGACCTTCCGGGTACCGCCGAGGTAGTCGTGAGCGGTGAGCGTGTAGTTCACCGGCCTGGTGCCGTCGTTGTGCAGCGTGAGCTCGACCTGAGCACCGTGCGTGGTGCGCTCGCCCTTCAGCAGGTCGACTTCGACGCGCGGGAGGCCGCCCTCCGTCTTTCCCGCGGGCGCGACCTGGCCGGCGAAGGAGCGCACGAAGCCGTCGTGGGAGTAGATCGAGAACGCGTACTTGCCGTCGTGGGCCTTGGCGTCCCAGGTGTACTCGCGCGGCTTGCGCGCGGTGACAGTGAACGGCGTGCTGGAGAACGCCTGGTACTTGTCGGGGAATACCTGGAAGCTCAGGGCTTTGTCCTTCGGGCCGCCGGTCAGGGTCATCCTGGCGGTGACCTTCCCCGACGCGCGGTCCTCCGAGATCGTCGCGTGCGGATGGAAGCTCAGCGGGCGCGCTTTCATGTGGGTGGCGGCGATGGACACCGGCTGCTCGGCGCGCGGGTCCGGGAAGGTGGCGGGCCCCGGTTGCGGGTGGGCGAAGTCGAGCGCGCTGGTCAGGTCGCCCGCGATCGAGCGCCGCCAGTCGCTGATGTTGGGGCAACGGAACGGCTTGCCGAGGTGGGTCGCCCAGACCTCCAGGAACTTGATCGTCGAGGTGTGGTCGAACACTTCCGAGGCGACGTACCCGCCGCGGGTCCACGGCGAGACCAGCAGCATCGGCACCCGCGGACCGAAGCCGAGCGGGTAGTCGCCGGTGTACTCGCGCGCCGTGCCCGGCTCGGGCCATGGCGGCAGCACGTGGTCGAACTTCCCGTCGTTCTCGTCGTAGTTGAGGATGAAGAGGGTGTGGTTCCAGATATCGGGGTTGCTTTGGAGGATGTCGAGCGTCTTCTTGACGTAGCGCTCGCCGTGCAGGGAGTCCGCGTCCGGGTGCTCGGACCAGCCGTACGGCGCCACGATCCAGGAGACTGCCGGCAGCGGGTGTTCCGCGCCCGGCCGGCAGGCGTCACGGAGGTTTTTGAGGACCGCGTCGAGGTTCTCGTCGGAGTCGTCGTTCGGCGAGGTCATGCCGGAGTAGTACGTGGCGTTGCCGCGCCAGATCAGCCCGGTGCCGGGCCGCAGCTTGGGGTCGTCGGCGCTCAGCCCCTCCGGGTCGAACCCCTTGAAGTACTTCAGCTCGTTGTCGCCGTAGTCGCCGACCCAGGTGCTGAGGTAGCCCTGTCGCCCGTTGCCGCTGTTGTCGGAGTAGAGCCGCCAGTCGATGCCGGCCTGCTGGAGCTGCTCGGCCACCGTGATCCAGGGGCGGGAGTAGTTGGACTCATCGGTGTTGCCCGTCTCGCTGTTGGCGGTACCGCTCCACAGGTACTTTCGGTTGGGGTCGGTCGGCCCGAACTCGGAGCAGAAGTTCTGGTCGGCGATGGTGTATTGGGCGGCGACCGAATGGTAGAAGCCCATGTAGGCGTCGCTGTGGTAGTTCATGCAGCTGGCGCCGTTGTGCTGCACCCACAGATCCCACTTGCGATGGTCGACGTCGCCCCAGGCTCCGTGGTCGTTGCCCCAGGTGCCGTCGTCGGCCTTCGGGGTGACGACGTTGCCGTTGCGGTCCTTCTGCTGGAAGACGGTGGTGCCGTCCTGGAACCGCAGCGCCTGCTTGTCGTTGAAGCCGCGTACGCCGGGGAACGTGCCGAAGTAGTGGTCGAAGGACCGGTTCTCCTGCATCAGGATCACGACGTGCTTCAGGTCGGACATGGTGCCCTGGAAGCCCTTCGGCAAGACGTACCCGGGCTGCGGAGCAGCGTACGCGCCGCCCGCCCCGGCGGTCGCGCCGAGCACCAGCGCCCCCGCGACGCCCCCCGTGCCCTGGAGGAACCTACGGCGTGTCGTGCCGGTCGACGTCTCGGGTCTGTCGCCGAGTTCGGACTCGGACGTCGGGATGATCGGATCGGGGGCCATGGAAGCTCCTCGCATAGACGTGGATCGTCGGGGATGGTGCTGTAGCCCGCCCCATCGAAGCGAGTGGATACCAACTCTGTGTGAACACCGGCCGAGCGAACAGCAGGCCAACGACTGCGAAGTGGCAACTTGTGGGTGTATGGGGGCGCGGTGCCAGGAGAAGGGCCTGCGGAAGCCCGTAAACGCGGCGATGCGGCGGGCGCACTTGAGGCGGACCGTGGAGCTCTTTCCGGGCCCGAAGCGTACTGTTGGGCTCAGGGTGCGCGGTGAAAGCGGCGATGCAGGTCGCGAACCTGTTCCGCGAGGCCGGGAATCGGGCCCTCCACTACGAGGTCAGGGACGATCACCTGGATCGGCAGGGTCCGCACGGGAGGTGCAGGCATCGCCAACTCGGCGAGCCAGGAAGCCAGTTGCTCGGAAGAACTCGCATACACGATGCGCCCCAGCCCGACCCAGCCGTGCGCGGCGGCGCACATCGGGCAGTGCTCACCGGAGGTGAAGACGGTCGCCGCCGCTCGCTCCTCAGGGGTCATGTTCGCCGCGGCCCAGCGCGCCAGCTCGAACTCCGGATGGCGGGTGCGGTCGCCTGAAGCCACCCGGTTGTGGTCCTCGGCAAGGACGGTCCCGTCCGCGGAGACGAGCACGGAGCCGAACGGCTCGTCGCCCGACTCCAGGGCCTCGGTCGCCAGTTCCACACAGCGGCGCAGATACCGCAGATCGGCGTCATTCACCATGACGCCCCCAGCAAGTGATCTCCTGTGGTCGCCAACGGATGCCAGTCCCTCGATCCGCTCGGCATACTTGAACAACCGGCACGGCAGAATCCTCAACCACTGGGCGAATCCGGCCCTTTTGTGGAGCGCGCAACCAAGTGGGGGCCCCGGCGCGGTCCTCGCCAGCTGGTCAGGACCTCCTCCGTGGTGGTGACGGTGGCGACCAGGGCGAGGGTGTTGCGGACCATCGCGGGGGTGTACTCGGCGGGCACCCCCGCAATGGCGTCCGCGGGCACCACGGCCGTGTAGCCCAGGTTGACCGCGTCGAACACGGCGTTGGGGACCGCCACGTTCGCCGATACCCCGGTGACGACGAGCGTGCGGCACCCGAGGTTGCGCAGCAGCGCGTCCACCTCGGTGCCGGCGATCGGCGAGAGGCCGTGCAGTCGACGCACGACCAGGTCGTCTCCGGTCACGGGAATCGGATCGGCGACACGTACCGCCGTGGACCCGGCGAGCTGCTGGACGGGCAGCCGCTCGGCCGCCCTGAAGAGGCGGGCGTTGTGGCTGGCACCACGGCCGTCGGGACGGCGCTCGGCGATCGCGTGCAGCACCTGGACGCCGGCGTCATGGGCGGCTGCCACCAGCCGCGCGACGTTGGCCAGCGCCCCCGATCTGCGGGCCACCTCGGCCAGTTCGGGCAAGGCGCTGTCCGGGCCGACCACACCGCGCTGGCACTCGACGGTCATCAGCACCGTCGAGTCCGGGTCCAGTGGCGCGCCGAGCCGCGTGACGTGCGAAGGCATCGCATCCCCCTCTGGCGTCTGATTCCCTGCCGGGCCCGTTCACGGCGGGTGAGAGTAGCGGCCATTGCGTACGCCAGGAAGAGCCCGCATGCTATCTGACGCACAGTCAGTTCATGGATGTCGACGAGTACGGACGAGTGTCGGGTGAGCGGGGCGGCGCCCGTGGTGGGGCTGCCACACGGCGGAGGGCGGGGACGGATGGCCGGCACACAGCGGCGCGGGCGCCGGATCATGATGACACGCGGCGAGCTCGATGCGTTCCTCGGGACGCAGCGCACCTGCCGGGTCGCGACCGTCGGCGGCGACGGCGCACCGCACGTCGGCGCGCTGTGGTTCGTCTGGGACGGTGCGGCGCTGTGGCTGTATTCGATCACTCGCAGCAAGCGGTGGGCACAGCTGCGCAACGACCCGCGGATCGCGGTGGTCGTCGACGACGGGCACGAGTACGCCGAGCTGCGCGGCGCCGAGCTGACCGGCCGGGTGGACTTCGTCGGTGAGGCCCCGCGCACCGGCGAGCCCTGCCCTGAACTCGACGCCCCTGAGCGGCTCTTCGCCGAGAAGTACTTCGGAATGTCCCGGGTACCGCACGACGGCCGGCATGCGTGGCTGCGCCTGACGCCCCGGTCCGTCGCGTCATGGGACTTCCGCAAGATCCCGGGGTGAAGCGTGAGCGCCGCGGGCGGCTGCTCCCCGGGCCTGAGGGCGGGCAACGCCAGGTGCTTGCGCGCCGTAGCCGCGTGAACGGATGACGTGCTCACCGTGCCGTGACCGCATGGACGGGCAGCGTGCTCACCGTGCCGTAGCCGCGTAGCCGGACGACACGATCACCGTGCCGTAGCCGCGTGAACGGACGACACGGACACCGCGCCGTCGCCGCTGGACGGACGACACGATCACCTCTCCGTACTCGCCATGCCATGCCCCGTCACCGCCGGAATGCAGGTCATCGCCGCGGGTGCGCGCCCGGCCGGCTGAAGTTGATCTCGGTCAGGAGATCGCAATGTCAGTGGTCTCTGCGAGAGTGGTCCCGGTCAGCCCGTTCCGCGCCGGCAGGGGTGCGGAAGCGGACGGTCCGGCCGTGCCGGGCCGGGCGCCGACGAGGACGAAGGAGATCCGGTGAACGTGTTCTTCCCCGCGCTGCGCGATGCGTCGCCCGCCCCGGCGCTGCGCTTCGGCGACCGCGCTCTGAGCTATCAGCAGTTGGCATCGGTGGCGGGCGCGCTCGCCGAGCGGATCGCCGGCGAGAGCCGTATCGCCCTCTGGGCGACGCCGACGCTGGAGACCTCGATCGGCGCGGTGGCCGCGCTGCTCGCGGGGGTGGCCGCGGTACCGGTCAATCCGAAGATCGGCGAGAGCGAGCTGGCGCACATCGTGGCGGACAGCGCGCCGACCCTCGTCCTGGCCGAGCCGGGCGCCGATCTGCCGGGGCCGCTCGCCGCGCTCCCCCGTGTCGACATCGAGGCCGCGGAGCCTCCCGAGGGGGCCGGACCGGCCCCGCTGCCGGCCGAACCGGGCGACGAGGCGCCGGCCTTGATCGTCTACACCTCCGGCACGACCGGGCCGCCCAAGGGCGTCGTCCTCCCCCGGCGCGCCCTCGCGCACACCCTGGACGCCCTGGAGGACGCCTGGCAGTGGACCGCCGACGACGTCCTGGTCCACGCCCTGCCCCTCTTCCATGTCCACGGCCTGATCCTCGGCATCCTCGGCCCGCTGCGCCGCGGCGGCAGCGTCCACCACCTGGGGCGCTTCAGCACCGAGGCGGTGGCCCGGGAGCTGTCCGCGGACGGGACGATGCTGTTCGGCGTCCCGACGATGTACCACCGCCTGGCCGCGGAGGCCGGCCAGGATGCCGTCCTGGCCAAGGCACTCTCCCGGGCCCGGCTGCTGGTCTCCGGCTCGGCCGCGCTGCCGCAGACCGATCACGAGCGGATCGCGGCCGCCTGCGGTCGGCGGGTGATCGAGCGCTACGGCATGACGGAGACCCTCATGAACACCAGCGTGCGGGCGGACGGCCCGGATGCCGTGGGCACGGTCGGGGTGCCCCTGCCGGGGGTCTACGTCCGGCTCGTCGACGAGGCGGGCCAGGCCATCGAGGGGGGCGACGCGGAGACGGTCGGCGAGATCCAGGTCCGCGGCCCGAACCTCTTCGTCGAGTACCTCAACCGCCCCGATGCCACCGCCGCCGCCTTCGACGGCGGATGGTTCCGTACGGGCGACATGGCGACCCGCGACGCAGCGGGGAACTACCGCATCGTGGGCCGCAAGGCCACCGACCTGATCAAGAGCGGCGGCTACAAGATCGGCGCGGGTGAGATCGAGAATGCGCTCCTGACGCACCCCGGGGTCGCCGAGGCCGCCGTCACCGGCGCCCCGGACGAGGACCTCGGCGAGCGGATCGTCGCCTGGATCGTGGCGCGGACCGGCCCGGACGCGGGCCCGGTGCCGTCCGGCCAGGAACTCGCGGATCACGTCGCCCGTCAGCTGGCGCCGCACAAACGGCCACGCACCGTGCACTTCCTGGACGCCCTGCCGCGCAATGACATGGGCAAGGTGCTGAAGCGTGAACTCCGTGCGTGACGAAGGGCGCGGCGAGGCCGGGGGCCGAGCCGGCCCTGCCGCCGAGACGATGCCGTGCGCACGACTGACGGCACGCCAGGCCATTGCCGCGGTCTCGGATACGTACACCGAGCTGACCGTGTCCGAGGGAGCCGGCGCGCCGGCCGCGGCGCCCTCCGCGCCGGACGGCCCGCTCGGCTGGCCCGGCTACGACGACATGCGGGCCCGCGCCCACGCCCGGACCGGTGAGCACGAGTCGGTGGTCACCGCCCTGGCCACGATGGGCGACACGGAAACGGTCGTGCTCTCCTTCGAGTTCCGCTATCTGGGCGGCTCCCTGGGCGAGCGCACCGGCGACCGGCTGGAGGCCGCCTACCGCCTGGCGCGCGAGCGCGGCCTGCCGGTCGTTTCGCTGATCGCCACGGGCGGCAGCCGGATGCAGGAAGGGATGCGCGCGCTGACCCAACTCCAGCGGGTGGCCGCCCAGTCGGCGCACACCCGCGCCGCCGGCCTGCCGCAGATCGCCGTGCTGCGCGATCCGACGACAGGCGGCGGCTGGGCCACCCTCGGCGCGGCCGCCGATGTCGTCCTCGCGCTCCCCGGAGCACAGGTCGGCTTCGCGGGCTCCCGGGTCCGCCCCGCGGACGCCGACCCGTACGCCTACTCCGCCGAGGGGCAGCTGGCATCCGGCCATATCGACGCCGTCGTCCCGCCCGACCGGCTGCGCGCCACGCTCCGGCACTGGCTTCAACTTCTCTGTGCGCCAGGAGAGTTGGGCAGCCCCACCATGGAGCCGGCCCCCTTGCCGTACGCACTCGGCGTGCCGGGGCTGCCGGAGACCGGCTGGGGCGCGGTGGCCCGTGCCCGCGAGCCGCGGCGACCGCGCGCCGAAGCCTATCTGCGGGCCTACTTCGACGACCGGGAGGAGCTCAGCGGCGACCGCTGTGGCGGTGTCGACCCCGGGATGCGGTGCGGCTTCGGCCGTCGTGACGGGCGCACGATCGCCTTCGCCGCCCAGTGCGGCACGGCCACCCGCCCGGCCGGCTTCCGCAGCGCCGCCCGCCTCGTCCGGCTCGCCGACCGGCTCGGCATACCGGTCCTCACGCTCATCGACACCCCGGGGGCCGCCAATGACGCGGCGGCCGAACGCGCCGGGGCCGGAGCGGCCATCGCCGACACCTTCGCGGCGCTTGCCACCGCCCGGGTGCCCGTCACGTCCCTGCTCATCGGGGAAGGCGGTTCGGGCGGCGCGCTGGCGCTGGCCGCGCCGGACCGACTCTGGGCCACACCGGACAGCTACTTCTCCGTGATCGCCCCGGAGCTTGCCGTGGCCATCCTCAAGCGCGACCCGGCGCAGCTCCATGACACCGCCGACCAACTCCGCATCCGCCCGCAGGATCTGCTCGACCTCGGCATCATCCGCGGGATCGCCCCACCGGCCTGACGGGGGTGAGGCGGCCGGCCAGGCCCGCCTCAGCCGGCCTCCACGCTCGTTCCGGCCGCACGGAGCGCTTCCACCGCCGCCCGGATCGAGGGCCTGCGGTCGGCGTCCTCACGCCAGATGGCGTAGACATGGCGGCGCATCGTATGGGGTACGGGCACCACACTCACCCCCTCCGGCACCGGCCCGCGGCCGAGCCGCGGCGCCACCGCGATCCCCAGCCCGGCCGCGATCAGGGCGAGCTGGGTGTGATGCTCCTCGGCCATGTGCGCGATCCGCGGTTCCATCCCCTTGCTGCGCAGCGTGAACATCAGCCAGTCGTGGCAGAACTCCCCCTGCGGCCAGGAGATCCACTCATCGTCCGCGAATTCCTCCAGCTCCACGGACTGCCGCCGGGCCAGCGGATGGGTGGACGGCATGGCCACATCGGCCGGATCGTCCAGCAGCGGCGCCTTGGCCAGCCCCTCGGGCAGGGACAGCGGGCGGTTGTACCAGTCCAGCACGACCGCCAGATCGATATCGCCGCGCACCACCCCGCGCACCGATTCATCCGGCTCCATCTCCGTCAGCCGCGCGCGCAGCTGGGGGTGCTCGGCGGCGAGCGTGACGAGCGCGGCCGGGAAGAGTCCCCGTGCGGCGGTGGGAAAGGCACCCAGCCGCAGCTCACCCACCGCCTGCCCGCGATGCGCCTCCAACTCGGCCTGAGCGAGCTCGACTTGGGACAGAATCCGGGTGGCATGATCCGCGAGCAGCCGCCCGGCGTCGGTCAGCCGCACCCCGCGTCCGTTCTTCGCCAGCAACTGCTGACCGGTCTCCCGCTCCAGCTTGGCGATCTGCTGCGAGACGGCCGAGGTCGTCACATGCAGTCCATCGGCAGCCGCACTCACCGACCCATGGCGGGCGACGGCACTCAGCGTCCGGAGGCGATCAAGGTTCAACATATAAGTAATGCTAAGCGATACTCGGCAAGAAATCTCGCTTGTGCTACGAAGTTGCACCCCGCATCGTGGATGCCATGAGCACCACCGCCGGCGCGTCCACCGCCTCCGCCCATGCCTCGACCTCCCAGCCCCCATCCGCCGAACCTGCTGCCGGCCAGACCGTCGCCGTGGCCGCGTCCGTGGCGCCCGCGAAGCCCGTCGACCGTGCCCGCGGCTGGCAGTTCCGCTTCGCCGTCCTCTCCCTGATCTGGGGCTTCAGCTTCCTCTTCATCAAGGTGGGCACCCAGGGCTTCGCTCCACTACAGGTCACTCTGGGCCGGGTGGTGTTCGGTGCGCTGGTGCTGCTGACCATGCTCGCGATCAAGCGCGAGCGGCTCCCCCGCTCCGTGCGCACCTGGGGGCATCTCGCCGTCGCCGCGCTCTTCCTGAACGTGCTGCCGTTCTCCCTCTTCGCCTACTCCGAACTGACCATCCCCTCCACGCTGGCCGGGATCTGCAATGCCACCTCCCCGCTGTGGGGCATGGCGCTGTCGGTGGTCGCACTCTCCGAGGACCGCCCCACCCGGCGCCGGGTCGCGGGTCTGGGCATCGGGTTCCTGGGCGTGCTCACCGTGCTCGGCGCCTGGCAGGGCTTCGCCGGCACCGATCTGACGGGCACCGCGATGGCTCTGGGCGCCTCGCTCTGCTACCCCGTCGGCTGGATCTACGTCCGCCGCACCCTGGCGGGCGGCCGGCACTCCCACCTCTCCATGTCCAGCGCCCAGTTGCTGCTCGCATCCGCCCAACTGGCCATCGCAACACCCCTCTTCACGACCGCACCGGCAGGTGTCCCCCTCGTCCCGCTGCTCGCCGTCTTCGCACTCGGCGCGCTGGGGACCGGCGTCGCCTTCCTCCTCCAGTACGGGCTGGTCGCCGAGGTCGGCCCCACCACCGCGCAGATGGTCACCTACTTCGTCCCCCTGATCGCCACCGCGGCCGGAGTGCTGCTCCTGCACGAGCGGCTGAGCTGGAACACCCCGGTCGGCGCCCTCATCGTGCTGGCCGGCGCCGCGCTCACCCAGAGCAGGCCCCGCGCACGCCAGGCGTCCGTCCCGCGGCCCGGCTCCACCGCCGACTGACACCCCGTCCGGACACGCATACGCCAGGCATGCGAGCCCCCGAGCCCGTCTCGGGGGCTCCCGCGCAGCCAGCGGCGCCTCGGAGCCAACAGCCTGCGCCCGCAGAGCAGTTCCGGCTTCCGGGCTGGGCTGAGAGCCGGGGCGGGGTACGGAAAGGGGCGTCCGGCGACGAGCGCGGAGGGGGCGTCGTGGACGGGTGGACGGGGTGGACGAAGCACGGAGCCTTGCCGACGACGACGGTGTGCGGCGCCGCCGGCCCCCACC
>NZ_SDIG01000113.1:0-21726 GCF_004122755.1 Streptomyces sp. TM32 | reverse complement strand
GGCCCCGGCCCGCACGGCCTGCCCCCGCCCCGCGTCCCACCGCCGTTGTCAGTGGTCGCTGCCACCATCGGCACATGAGCACCGACCCGCCTGCCGACCCGTCCCGCCGGCCCTTCGCCGGATCCGCCAACCCCCGTGCCGGCCGGGGGGAATCGCCCCTGCCGACCGCGGACGCCGCCTACTGGGAAGCGGCCGCCGCCTCGTTCGACGACGAGCCCGACCACGGCCTGCGGGACCCCGCCGTCCGCGCCGCCTGGGCCGCCCGGCTGCGCGGGTGGCTGCCGTCCGGGCCCGCCGCCGTCCTCGATCTGGGCTGCGGTACGGGAAGCCTGGCCCTGCTCGCCGCCGAACAGGGCCATCGCGTCACGGGCATCGACCGCTCACCGCGCATGATCGCCCGGGCGCGCGCCAAGCTCGCCGGCCGGGAGGACGCCTTGCTGGTCGGTGAGGCCGCCGAACCACCCGTGGGGGAGCGGCGGTTCGATGCCGTCCTGGTGCGTCATGTCCTGTGGGCGCTGCCCGACGCCCGGGTCGCGCTGCGCCGTTGGGCCGGTCTGCTCGTTCCCGGGGGCCGGCTGGTGCTGGTGGAGGGCCGCTGGGGCGAGGCCGAGCCCATGGGGATCTCGGCCGCCGAACTCACCGCCCTCGTCAAGCCGTTGGCGGTGCGGACGCGGAGCGAGAGCCTGGTGGACGATCCTGCGCTGTGGGGCAAGGAGGTGACCGATGAGCGCTATGTGCTGCTCGCCGAAGTCCCGGGCGGGGAGGGCGCCGTGGCCGGTGCCGGTGTTGCGTCGCCGTGGGGGTGAGGCGTCGGGCGCGGGCGGTGCCTCAGTCCCGCCGCAGCTCGCGTACGTACCGCCACTCCCCGGCGAACGGCCGGTAGCCGAAGGCGCGGTTGACGGCGAGCATCGGGGCGTTGGCGGCGTCGTTGCCGGTGAACGCCTCGGTACAGCCGGCGTCGCGGGCACGGTGGAGGGAGGCGGTCTTGGCCAGCCGGGCCAGGCCCCGGCCGCGGAAGGCGCGGCGGGTGCCGGTCATCGCGGAGGAGTAGCGGGTACGACCGTCGGTGGCCGCCAGGGTGAAGGAGGCGATCTCGCCGTCGACGGTCACCGCCGAGGTGAGGTCCAGGTCGAGGTGGGGGTGCTCCCAGGTGTGCAGCAGCCAGTCCTCGTAGGCCATGGCGTCGGTGGGGACATCGCCCGGCTCGTCCGCGGCGGCCTCGGCGTCCGCCTCGTACAGCCGGCGCGGGTCGGCCTCGAAGTCCGCGCCGGTGTGCAGCCGGACACCGGGCGGCAGGGCGGCGGGGAGCGGTGGCAGGGCGGCGGCCGTGAGGCCGAGGCGCAGGAAGCGGGCCTGCCGGGTGCGGCGGTAGCCGCGGCGTTCCGCGAAGGCCGGTGCGCCGGTCCCGTCCACCGCCCAGGCGTACAGCCGGGTGGCGCTGGCCGCGGTGAGATGGTCCTCGGCCGCGGCCAGCAGGGCGTGCCCCGCGCCGCGGCCGCGGTGGTCCGGGTGGACCTGAGGGGTGGCCGCGCCCTGGCCCGGAACGCTGCTGTCGGGCAGCAGGCCGGCCCGGATCGCGCCGACGACCCTGCCGTCCAGCTCGGCGACGAACAGCCGCAGACGCCGTGCCGCGGGGGCCGTGGCGGCCTCCCAGGCGACGCCCTGCGGGGTGGCGAGGAGAAAGGGCAGGGCGGCCCGTCGCAGCTCGGCGACGGCCTTGGCGTCGGAGGGACGGAAGTCGCGCACGGTAGGCGTCATGACGGCGGAGAGTACGCGCCCGTGTGTCGTCGTGCCGCTCATTTTTCCGGCGGGAGGGGCTCGGTCGGCGGGGCCCGGCGGGCGGGGTGCGGTAGCCGTCCGCCGCTGTGCCCCGGCGCGCGGATGGCTCGTTCCGTGCGCCCCGTCCGCGGTTTGGGTGGCCCATACAACTATGTGCGCGTACGGTGCTGGCGCGGGCCGCCGCCGGAGCGCGGCCGTCCGTCGCTGCCACGAAGGAGGGGCCGCCTCATGTGCGGAATCACCGGATGGATCTCCTACGACAACGACCTCACCACCCAGCGCCCCGTGCTGGAGACGATGACCGCGACCATGGCCTGCCGCGGGCCGGACGCGGCCGGTGTCCGGCTCGACCGCCATGCCGCGTTCGGCCACCGCCGGCTCGCCGTCATCGACCTCGACGGCGGCACCCAGCCCATGGCCGTGGACCACGACGGCCGCACCCTGGTCGTCACCACCTACAGCGGCGAGGTCTACAACTACCGCGAGCTGCGCGCCGAACTGACCGGGCTGGGCCACACCTTCCGCACCCACAGCGACACCGAAGTGGTGCTGCACGCCTATCTCCAGTGGGGCGAGGCGTGCGCCGAGCGCCTCAACGGCATGTACGCCTTCGCGCTCTGGGACCCGCGCACCGAGGAATTACTGCTGATCCGCGACCGGATGGGCATCAAGCCGCTCTACTACTACCCGACCCCCGACGGAGTCCTGTTCGGCTCCGAGCCCAAGGCGATCCTCGCCCACCCCGCCGTACGGCCCGTCGTCGACGGCGAGGGCCTCGCCGAGCTGATCAGCTTCACCAAGACCCCCGGCCACGCCGTCTACAAGGGCATGCACGAGGTGCGCCCCGGCCACATCGTCCGGGTCAACCGCGCCGGATCGACCGTCACCCGCTACTGGGCCCTGGCGGCCCGCGACCACACCGACGGCCTCGACACCACCGTCGCGCACGTCCGGGAACTCCTCGACGACATCGTGGCCCGCCAGCTGATCGCCGATGTGCCGCTGTGCACCCTGCTCTCCGGCGGCCTGGACTCCTCCGTCATCACCGCCCTCTCCGCCGAGGCGCTGGCGGAAGCGGGCAGCGGCCCGGTCCGCTCGTTCGCCGTCGACTTCACCGGCTACACCGAGAACTTCACGCCCGACGACCTGCGCGGCACCCCCGACGGACCGTACGCCCACGCCCTGGCCGAACACGTCGGATCCGACCACCGCGACATCGTCCTGGACACCGCCGACCTGATGGACCCCGGCCACCGCGCCGCGGTGCTCGCCGCCCGCGATCTGCCCAACGGTTTCGGCGACGGCGACACCTCCCTCTACCTGCTGTTCAAGGCCGTCCGCGAACAGTCCACGGTCGCCCTGTCCGGCGAATCCGCGGACGAGGTCTTCGGCGGCTACCGCTGGTTCCACGACCCCGCGTGCGTCCACGCCGACACCTTCCCCTGGACAGCGGCCGGCCTCTCCGGCCGGTTCGCCGGCGGCAACGCCACCCGCGAGGCGCTGCTGGACAAGGGGCTGCTCGGCAAGCTCGACCTGCCCGGCTACGAGCGGCGCCGCTACCGCGAGGCGCTCGCCGAAGTGCCCTACCTCGACCGTGACACCGGCCATCAGCGCCGGATGCGCGAGATCAGCTATCTGCATCTGACCCGCTTCGTGCAGATCCTGCTCGACCGCAAGGACCGGGCCAGCATGGCCGTCGGCCTGGAGGTCCGCGTGCCGTTCTGCGACCACCGCCTCGTCGACTACGTCTTCAACACCCCCTGGGCGATGAAGACCTTCGACGGCCGGGAGAAGTCGCTGTTGCGCGCCGCCACCCGCGACGTCCTCCCCGCCCTGGTGGCCGACCGGGTCAAGAGCCCCTATCCCAGTACCCAGGACCCGCGCTACAACGAGGCGCTGCGCACCGAGCTGAAGGCCCTGTACGCCGACCGCGACGCCCCCGTACGTCCGCTGCTGGACCCCGAAGCCACCGCACAGGTCACCGCCGACGGGGCGCGGGACGACATCCGACCGTCCGCCGAACTCGTCCTCGGCATGAACGCCTGGCTGCGCACGACCGGCACCACCCTCGCACTGTGACCACCCCCGCGTGACAGCACCTCCCGGCACGGCGGGCGCTCTTGGCGCACAATGGATGCGACAAACAAGCGCACCGGCGGGTCCGCGCACGGCACGTCTCCCGGTACGCCCCCGGGCAGCCGCGTCCTCGCGCACCCGCCCCCTCACCCGCAACAGGAGCGCCCGCCGTGTCCCCGCAGACCTTGACCCTCACCATCGATCCGGCCGCCTCCGCCGCGCCGTTCGAGCAGGTACGCACCCAGATCGCCGATCAGGCCCGGGACGGCGGCCTGCCGGTCGGCTACAAACTCCCCACCGTCCGCGGTCTGGCGGAGGACCTCGGGCTGGCTGCCAACACCGTCGCCAAGGCCTACCGCGCCCTGGAGGCCGACGGCGTGATCGAGACCCGCGGCCGCAACGGCAGCTTCATCGCGGCGGCCGGCGAGGCCGCCGACAAGGAGGCCGCCGCGGCCGCCGAGACCTACGCCCGCCGCGCCCGGCGCCTCGGCCTGGACCACCGTGCCGCCCTGGCCGCCGTCGAGGACGCCCTGCGCGCCACCTACGGCGCCGACGCCTGACCGCCCGGAACCGCCGCCGCCCGAAAGGATCCGCATGCCCAGCCAGCAGGCCCTCGTCCGCCGCCCCGGCCCCCGCCTCGCCGAGGGTCTGGTCACCCATATCGACCGCCGCCCGGTCGACCCCGCGCTCGCCCTGCGCCAATGGGAGACCTACGTACAGGTGCTGCGCGACCACGGCTGGCAGACCACCGAGGTCGCCCCCGCCGACGACTGCCCCGACGCGGTCTTCGTCGAGGACACCCTGGTCATGTTCCGCAACGTCGCACTCCTCGCCCGCCCCGGCGCCGGCCCCCGCCGCCCCGAGGTGCCCGCCGCACGCGCGGCGGCGGAGGCACTCGGCTGCTCCGTCAACGAGATCCGCGCCCCCGGCACCCTGGACGGCGGCGACGTCCTCAAGGTCGGCGACACCGTCTACGTCGGCCGCGGCGGCCGCACCAACGCCGAGGGGATACGCCAACTCCGCGCCACCTTCGAGCCGTTGGGCGCCCGCGTGGTCGCCGTACCGGTGAGCCGCGTACTGCACCTCAAATCCGCGGTCACCGCCCTCCCGGACGGCACGGTCATCGGCTACCCGCCGCTGGTCGACGACCCCGCCCTCTTCCCCCGCTTCCTGCCCGTCCCCGAGGAATCCGGCGCGCACGTCGTCCTGCTCGGCGGCGGCCGGCTGCTGATGGCCGACGGCGCCCCGAAGAGCGCGGAGCTCCTCGCCGGCCTCGGATATCAGCCGGTCCTCGTGGACATCGGCGAATTCGAGAAGCTGGAGGGCTGCGTGACCTGCCTCTCGGTACGGCTGCGCGAGCTGTATGCATGAGGGGGCATCACCCCGCGGCGCTTCGTGCGCCTGCCCGGACCGCACCCCCGACCGCGCCTATCGTGACGCCATGAGCAACCTCGACCTCAGACCCGCGCCCAGCCTGTGCGGCGGCACCGGCCGTACGGGCCCGGTACGCGACGTCCAGCCCGGCAAGCAGGTGCCGCTCGGCGAGAGCACCGTCGTCCGCAGACTGCTGCCGAACCTCGGCCGGCGGATGGTCGGCGCCTGGTGCTTCGTCGACCACTACGGGCCCGACGACATCGTCGGCGAGCCCGGTATGCAGGTGCCGCCGCATCCGCACATGGGTCTGCAGACCGTCAGCTGGCTGCGCCAGGGCGAGGTACTGCACCGCGACAGCCTCGGCAGCCTGCAGACCGTACGGCCCCGGGAACTGGGCCTGATGACCTCGGGCCGGGCCATCGCCCACTCGGAGGAGTCCCCGCACGGCCACGGCCCGTTCCTGCACGGCGCCCAGCTGTGGGTCGCCCTCCCCGGCGAGCACCGCGACACCGCCCCCGCCTTCGAGCACCACACCGACCTGCCGGTGATCGACGGCGGCGGGCTGTCCGCCACCGTCGTCCTCGGCGAACTTGCCGGCGCCACCTCGCCCGGCACCACGTACTCCCCGCTGGTCGGCGCCGACCTCACGCTCGCCGCCGGCACGGACACCCGGCTGCCCGTCGACCCCGACTTCGAGTACGCGGCGCTGACCATCGCCGGCGAGAGCGAGGTCGACGGCGTCCGCCTGGGCCCCGGCGCCCTCCTCTACCTCGGCTGCGGCCGCAGCGAGTTGCCGCTGCGCTCCGACTCCGACAGCAGCCTGATGCTCCTCGGCGGCGCACCGTTCGAGGAGCAGATCGTGATGTGGTGGAACTTCGTCGGCCGTACCCACGACGACATCGCCCAGGCCCGCGCCGACTGGACGACGGGCTCCCGCTTCGGCACCGTCCACGGCTATGACGGTGACCGGCTGACGGCTCCCGACCTCCCGCCGGGGCCGCTGAAACCGCGAGGTCGGGAGCGCTGACCCGGCGCGGGTCCCGCGGAAGCGGGGCCGGGAGGCCGGCCGCCCGCGCAAGGCCTCGCGTGGCGGACGGCCTCCCGGCCCCCGTGAGCGGAGAGGCAGTCTCTAGTACCAGAGGTACAGGAACCACTTCTTCTTGCCGTCATTGCCCGTGCCGTACTGGCACTTGTAGCTGTACCCCAGCGAGTGCCCCTCGTCGAGGCAGGCGTCGAGGGTCCAGTAGGCGCGGTAGAAGTGATACCCGGCCATCGCATGCACCGTGGACGAGGCGCTCACCGAGGCCGCCGTCGTCGTGGTCCGTTCGGCGGCCTGCGCCGGTACGGCCGCGGCGCTGACGGCGAGTGCGCCCCCAAGAGCGCGGCTTCAGATCGGGTCGTCCATCGAAAGGCGCCGCACCCCGGGAAGGTGTTCGTCGAGTTCGCCGGGTTCGAACCGGCACATGCCCACGACGTGCCAGAACTCGCCCGCGATGTCACCCTCGTACTTGTAGCCGCCCGACGGGGACAGCGCGGCCCAGCCGCCCGGTACGCCGATCAGCGTGGCCCGCGGGGCCGGCTCGCCGTCGGCCGGTACGTTCCAGAGCCGGACGGTGCCGTCCTCCCCGCCGCTGGCCAGCAGCGAGCCGTCCGGGCTGAAGGCCACGGTGAGGATGCGGCTGGTATGGCCGGTCAGCCGGGCCGTCTCCCGGCCGTCCAGCGGGTTCCACAGGCGTACGACCCGGTCGTCCCCCGCCGTGGCCAGCAGCGGCCGGCTCGGGTGGGCGGCGGCGGTCCACAGCCGACCGACGTGTCCCCGGAGCCGGTGCTGGAGCTCGCCGTCCCGCCAGACGATGGCCTCGCCGTCCCACGAGGCGCTCGCCAGCCACGCGTCCCCGGGCCCGTACGTCACCGCGTACACCCGCGCGGTGTGGCCCGCGAGTTCGGCGACCAGGCGGCTGTCCGCGAGGTCCCACAGCCGGACGAACCGGTCGTCGCAGCCGGTGGCCAGGCGCGCCCCGTCCGCGCTGAACGCGATCGACCGTACCCGGCCCCGGTGGTCGGCGAGCGTGGTCACGCGGGCGCCGGTACTGCGGTACCACAGCGCTACGGTGTCGTCGTCGTTCGCGGTGGCGAGGATCTTGCCGTCGCTGCTGAACGCTTCGGCCCACACATGGTCGGTCTCGGCGTCGATCTCGCGCTGGTACTCGCCGGTGACGGCGTTCCAGAGGTAGAGGTCGCCATCGCTGCTGGCGGTGGCGAGTTGGTGGCTTCCGGGGACGAACAGCGCCGAGACCAGGCGGTCGTGGTCGCCGGCGAACTCTCGTGTCCGCCGGCCGGTCGCGGACTCCCACACCCGGGCCACGCCGTCGTTGCCGCACGCCGCCAAGTGCGTCCCGTCGGGGCTGAACGCCAGGCTGGCGATGCGCCGTCCGTGGCCGCGGAGAATCCGTCTGCCCTGGCCGGTGGAGGTGTCCCACAGCCGCACCAGGCCCTCGTTGCCGATGGTCACCAGCATGGGGTCGGTCTCCCGGGCGCCGAAACGGCTCCGGGGACGGAACCGGCAGGCCCAGACCGACCCCTGATGGTCCGCGGGCTGCTGCCGCAGCGGGGTCACCGTCCAACCCGCGGACCCCTGCGCCACCCGCCACAGGCGGACCGATCCGTCGCTGCCGCCGGCGGCCAGCATGGTCCCCTCGGGGTCGAACACCACCTGGTACACGTGGCCGCCGTGGTCGGCCGGCGTCCCGGCGGGGGCCCCGGTCACCGGGTCCCACAGCCGTACCTGGCCGGTGGTGTCGCCGCTGGCCAGCAGCCTGCCGCCGGGGTGGAAGTCGAGGGTGTAGACCCGGCCCGTGTGGCCGGTGAACTCGTGTTGCAGCCGGAGCTCGGCCACGTCCCAGACACGCACCGTGCCGTGATCGTCCTCGCCCATGTCACCGGTGGCCAGGAGGGTGCCGTCCGGGCTGAACTGTGCGCGGTACGCCGGCCCTTGGTGACCGTCGAGGGTGCCGAGGAGCCGGCCGGAGCCGGTGTCCCACAGGCGTACGGACCCGGCCGCGTCGCCCGTGACGAGGGTGCGGCCGTCCGGGCTGAACCCCGCGGTGTAGACGGGTGCGGTGTGGCCGTACAGCCGGTGCAACGGCGTCCCGGTCGCCACCTCCCACACGATGACCGTGCCCTCCGAGTCGCCGGTCGCGAGCCGCGCGCCGGAGACGTCCAGGGACACCGGCCACACGCCGTCCGGGTGCACCTCCAGCTGGTGGAGGCAGGCGCCGGAGACCGGATCCCACAGCCGGACGGTGCCGTCCGCGCCGCCGGTGGCGAGCACCCGGTCGCGGAACTTCACCGCGTAGACCCGGCCCGTGTGCCCCTGGAGCGTGCGCACCGCGGTACCGGTGGCGGCGTCGCACACCAGCACTCCGCCGTCCTCGCTGCCGACGGCGAGGAGTTCGCCGTCGGGGCTGTAGGAGACCGGCTCGGGAAGCCGGCTGGTGCGCATGTCGAAGCCGTACGGCACGCCGACCGCGGACGGCCGGAAGCCGGACTCGACGGGCATGCCGGGGGCGACCGCCGCCGCCCGCAGCTCCGGTGTGTTCAGCGTGGCCTCGTCGGCGACCGCATTGATGAGCGCGGCCCGGTGCCAGTTGCTGCCGGCGACCCGGGCACCACTCAGGTCGGCGCGGAGCAGCCGGGCCATCCGCAGATCGGCGCCGCGCAGGTCCGCCCCGGTGAGCTTCGCCTCGTCGAGACGGGCTCCGGCCAGGCAGGCGTCGCGCAGGACGGCACCGGAGAAGTCCGCCCCGACGAGGCCGGCGTCGGTGAGGTCGGCACGGGTCAGGTCGACGCCGGAGAAGTCGCGGTAGGAGAGGTCCTCCCCGGCAAGGACCGCGCCGCGCAGATCCGTATGGGCCGGCACCCGGAGCCGGCTGAGGACCTTGACCGCGTTCGCCCGGGCGACCTCGTCGCCGTCCCGGGAGCCGCCCTGCGCGCGGTCCGCCCCGTCGGCACCGTCGGCCAAGGCGCGTTCGGCCCACTGCTGGCAGGTGCGGTGGTCGGCGAGGTCGCACAGGAACTCCACCGCCAGCTGGCTCAGCGGGCGGCGGGCGAGCAGACCGCTGTCCTCGGGGCCCGCGTTCCCCAGCTGCGCGGCGGCCTCACGGGCCACCAGCCACTCGACCACGGAGCCGTGGATGAACTGGAACAGGCCGTCGTCGGTACGCAGCAGCAGACTGCCCGACCCGACGGCGTGCGCGGCCTGCGGCACGGACAGCCGGCTGTCGGCGAGGCCGGTCAGCACCTCGCCCACGTCGTGGAGTTCGTCCAGTCGCAGCGCGCTGCGGCCGCTCTCCCACAGGCGCAGCGCAAGGGTCGTCACACCACGCCAGAGCTGACGCTCGCTCAGCCCGGGAGTGCTGCCGGGACCGCCCTGGCCACGGCGCTCCTCGTACTGCAGCCAGGAGGTGAACACCTCCTCGTACAGCCCCGCGGGGCTCAGGGCCCGGCCGGCGCCCGCGACGGCGCGCAGCCGCTCGTGGTCGAGGTCGGCGACGAAGCTGAGCAGGCGGGGGTTGCGGCACATCGCGAGCAGGTCGGGGATGCCTTCGAGCAGCCGGACCCGGCGGTCGGCGGCGTGCTCGTCGCCGTAGCGGTTCACCAGATAGGTGCGGATCTGCTGCGGCGAGAACTCCTGGACGGCCAGGACCCGGCGCTGCGGCAGCAGCCCGACGCGTTCGCCGAGCGCGGTCAGCACCTGGGCCTGCGACCGGAAGTGCTGGGTGCGGCTGCTGACCACGATCTTGGCGTTGTCCACCGCGGCGTCGAGCAGCATCTGCAGGTGGTCGGCGGCGCGTTCGTAGCTGACCTGGTTGACCAGTTCGTCGAAGCCGTCGAAGAGCAGGACGATGCGGCCCTGCCGGAGCATGTACCGGAAGGCCCGCAGATCGATGGTGTCGACACCGTGGCTCGCCAGATGGGCGGCCACCAGGCCGTCGATGGTGTGGGCCTTGTCGAGGGTGCTCAGCTCGATCAGCAGCGGGACGGTCTGGGGGAGTTCCTCGGGGAGGCGGCGGGCCAGCTCGCGCAGCGCGAAGGTCTTGCCGTGGCCGAAGTCGCCGAGGAGCAGGACGAAGCGGCCGTGGTCGGCGTCGAGCAGCCGCAGTATGTCCGGGACGAGCCCGTCGCGCTCCGCTCCGCCGGGCCGCTCGGCCTCGCGGTAGCGCTGCGGCAGATAGAGACTCGGGTGGTACTGGAGATCGGTACTGAGCCGCTCGGTCTGGCGCGTCACATAGCCGCGCAGATCCAGCAGCCCCTGGAACTCGGTGAAGCTGCGCACCCGCACTCCGCGGCGGCGGGCCCGCTCACGGAGCTCCGGCGCGGGGGGCGGGCCGTCGTGGACGAGCTCGGCGTCGGGCACCGTCTCGGACGCATGGATGTGATCGAGGAAGCGGTCGACGAACTCCGCCTGCGGGGTGCCGGCACAGACCGCCACCCGCTGCTGCCGCACGAACCCGGATTCCGTCCAGGTGACGAGCAGTTGCGGCACATCGCCCGGCACCCGCCGGAGCTGGGCCCCCTCGTGGCGGGTACGGCAGACCTCGGTGACACGGGCGATCAGGGTGTCGAGCGGGTCCTCGACGGTACGGGAGACCTCCGGCGCGGGTGTCTCGGCGCCGGAGTCGGCCACCAGCGACGCGTCCGTGCCGCCGGCGGCCTCGCCACCCGGGGCGTTCGACGGTTCCTGGCCGCCGAAGACGCGCCGGCCGCCGGGCCGTGCGGCCGTGAAGTGCCGCGGTTGCCCGTCGGACCGCTCCGGCCAGCGGGTGACGCCGTCGTCGGTGATGCGGAGCAGTTGGTGCCGGGCCGGGGCGGCGGCGCCGAAGACCGGCAGCTCGCCGGCGGCGAGGGGGAGCGCGGCGGCGGTGGGCGCGGCCGACGCGGCCCGGGGGTTCCCGGCGGGCCCGTGCAGCAGGAGGTGCAGCCGCGGCCCGGTGAGCCGGGCGAGGACATCGGCGTCGCGTACCGGCGCGGCACCGGGCGCGGTGTCATGACCGGCCGCGCGGCGCGGGCTCCGGTCCGGATCCGCTGCCGGCCCGTCGTCGGAGGCGAGCGGCCGGTCCGCCCCCACCGGGTGCCGCAGGGCACCGATCCGCAGCCATCCCTCCTGCTCGTACGGGCGCAGCGCCTGGGCGAACCAGGCGGCCTGCTCCGGCCCGAGCAGGCCGTACTGGTCGTCGGGGCGGTGGCTGTACGCCATCGAGGAGTTGAGTCCGGCGACGACGGTCCGCAGGGCGGGGACGGGGAACAGGCTCCAGGGCTGATCGCCGTCGAAGACGACGTCGAGCCCTTGGTAGAGCTCCTGGAACAGTCGGTGGTAGTGCCGCCACTTGGGCCAGTAGGGCGGCCTGGGCTGCATCTCGTCGGCTTCGCAGGTGTGGAAGTAGGCACGGCAGGCGGCCTGGCTGACGTCCTGCCCGCCGGGGACGACGGCGAGCCGGTCGGGGTCGAGGCCGAGGCGCGAGCGCAGTCCGGTCAGGAAACTGAGGGCCTGTTCGCACTCCCGTGGACTGCCGGACGCCGTGAGGTCGCCGGTGACGACGAGGAGGTCGGGGTCGGGCGCCCCGGCATCGGCGAGTTCGACGAGGTCGCCCCAGATGGCCGCCTGCAGCGCGGCCGGTTCGGCGCCACGGCCGAAGCACGGCCCGGCGAGGTGGAGCACCGAGACGGCTTCTCTGGACGGGCTCGACTCCGCCGCCTGCGGGTAGCGGGGCGCGACCGCCGGCCGCCGGCGCCCCGCCCAGCCCGGCCGGCCGAGCGGCCGGTCCGGGGCGGGCCCCGCCGGCCGCGGGATGCTCGGTACGGCGGTGGGGGCACCGGACGGTCCGCCGGGGAAGCCGGGGCGCGCGGTGGGCCGGGCCCGGCCCTCCAGCGCCTGGCCGACGCGGGTGAGCAGCAGGTCGCGGGCGGCAGCGGTGTCACTGACCCCCACCAGATCGACATAGGTGATGGTCGCGAGCAGCCCCTCGACCGGAATGTCCTCGGTACGGACGGTGATCAGCCTGCGCTCCGGGGCGTCGGGGTCGGCGCGCAAGGCGGCCTGCCACTCCATCCGCCCGTACCGGGAGCGCTCGTAGTTCCGGGAGAGGACGGCGATGACGGCGGCGGACTCGCTGACGCCGCGGTCCATGAAGTCGACGAAATTCGTGCCGGCCACGAAATCCCAGGCCTGCAGGACGGTGCGGTAACCGGCCTCCTCCAGCGTCCAGGCGATCCAGGAAGCCCATCGTTCGTCGGCTGGTGAATAGCTGATGAAGAAGTCCAACAGCTGTGTTTCCCCCGTAAGTTCCTGACGCCCGACCATGACGCCATCCTAGGGAGCCGATCGTCGGCGGACACCGTGTTCGCACAAATGGTGTGCCATGCTTTGCGGGTGCGTGCCGCCATACAACGTCTGCATGTGCTGGACTGGCTCGCCGGGGGGATGCTCGCCTGCGGCCTGCTGTGTCTGGCCACCGGACTCCTTCCGGCCGAACCCGCCGGGGACGCCATGCTCCGCATCGCCCCGCTGCTCGCCTTCCTCGGGACGGTGATCGTCCTCGCCGAATTGACCAGCGCGGCCGAGGTGTTCGACGTCGTCGCCTCCGGGGTGGCGCGCGCCGGGCGGGGCAGTTACGCCGCGCTGTTCGTGCTGTGCGTGGCCTTCGCCTCGCTCACCACGATCACGCTCAACCTCGACACGACGGCGGTGCTGCTCACCCCCGTCATGCTGGCGCTCGCCTCGCGGGTGGGCATCGCGCCCGTACCGCTGGCCATGACGACGGTGTGGCTGGCCAATACGGCGAGTCTGCTGCTGCCCGTGTCGAACCTGACGAACCTGCTGGCGGCGGACCGCGTCGCGCTCACCCCCGCCGGGCTGGCGGCGAAGATGTGGGCTCCCCAACTGGCGGCCATCGCGGTCACCATGGGCTGTCTGTGGCTGTTCTTCTGGCGCAGCGGCAAGCGCGGCGCGGAGAGCTACCCGCCTCCGGCGGTGCACCGGCCCGCGGACCGTACGCTGTTCCGCGTCTGCGGGCTCGCCTGCGTCGGCTTTCTGCTGGCCATTCTGCTCGCCGACATCCCGCTGTGGGTGGCGTCGGCGGCGGCCGCCGGGATCGCCGTGGCGGCCTTCGCGGTGCGCCGGCGGGCCGCGCTGCGGCTGTCGCTCGTACCGTGGCGGCTGCTGGTCCTGGTGCCGGGGCTGTTCCTGGTGGTGGAGACGGTCAACGTGAACGGGCTCCACGAGATACTGGCCTCCGCCATCGGCCCGGACGGCGGGCTGCTCGGCATGCTCCGCGCCGCGGCCGTCGGCGGGGGACTCTCCAACGTGCTCAACAACCTGCCCGTCTACCTGGCCGGGGAGTCCGCGGTGCCGGTGGGCAACCACGACCAGCTGCTGGCGCTGCTCATCGGGACGAACGTCGGCCCGGTGGTGACACCGTGGGCCTCGCTGGCGACGCTGCTGTGGTTCGAGCGCTGCCATGCCCAGGGCGTCAGGGTGTCGATGAAGAGCTTCATGGGCACCGGAGCGCTGCTCGCTGTCGGGGCCCTGCCGGCCGCCACCGTGGCGCTCGCGCTGGCCGGTTAGGCGACGGCCGGTTGGACGCCGGCCGATCGGGGCGCGGGACAGGGCGTAGGACGGGGCGCGGGACCACCCCGGCCCGCATGCGTCGGTCGCGCCGCTCCCCGCTCAGCGGACGCCGGCCGCCGCGCTCCGCCCGACCAGATCCAGCAGATACGGCATGTCGTCCGGCCGCCCGGCGACGAAGCTGCGGTCGGTGTCCGGGCCGGTGGCGTTCCCGCGGAAGGGACTGCCGTCCAGGGCCCGGATCTCCACGCCCGCTTCCGTGGCGAGCAGCGCGCCCGCGGGCAGGTCGATGGCCTCCGCGCGGTAGCCGACGAAGCCGTCGATCGCACCGCGGGCGAGCATGGACCAGGTCAGCAGGGGAGCCCACAGCTGGAGCAGCCGCCGGGAGCGGACCTCCAGCACCTCCTTCAGGGCCCCCGCCGTCGGATCGTCGCGGGCCACCCCGTGCCCCTGGGTCCAGGCGAGCAGCGGCCCCGCGGGCGACAGCGCGCGCCCGGGGCCGGTCATCCGGCCCAGTGGCCCGTACGCGCCGCAGCCGGCGAGCGCGGTCCAGGTCCGGTCGGTGACGGGGTCGTGCACGACGCCCACGGCGGCCGCGTCGCCGACGCACAGGGCGATACCGACGACATAGGCGGGCAGGCCGATGACGACGTTGTTGCTGCCGTCGAGCGGGTCGATCAGCCAGGTGCGGCCGGTCCCGGCGTTGCCGTTCCGGTCGCCGTCGAGCGCCCCGGCCTCCTCGGCGAGGATCCGGTCGTGCGGAAAGCGCTCCTGGATGCGGCCGACGATCAGGTCCTCGGCCTGCACGTCGAGTTCGGTGACCACGTCTCCGTCGTCGCCCTTCGCCCGGACCCCGTAGTCGTCCTGGAAACGGGAGCGCAGCAGGGCGCCCGCTTCCCGCGCGGCGGAGACGGCCAGCTCCCGCTCGGCCGCGAACTGCTCCGACGGGTCGTCAGGGGCGGGGGTCATGGATCCTCCTGAGGACGGTCCGGGCGGTCCGGGCGGTCGCTTCGGCGTTGCATGCCTGTCGTACCACTTGATGACCGGTGCCGTGCAGCGGTCCGAGGGAAAGGTCGAAGCGCCCGGGCAGAGACCGGCCGAGCACCAGCGTGGCGGCGACGCCTCCCTCGGGAACGACGGTGGTGTGGAACTCTCCTGCCGGAAGGGTGTAGACCGTGCCGCGCAGGCTGGTCTGTTCGGTGCCCGGCTCGCAGCTCACCAGGCGAGAAGTCGGCTGGATTTCGTCTACGCCCGAGGGGTGGCTGAGGACCTCGAAGACCCGGTGGGTGGGTTCCGCGGGCCGCTCGACGACCCGTACGCGCAGATTGCCCACCGCCCCGTACAGCACACAACTGGTCAGCTCCCAGCTGTGCGAGTGCACCGGTGAGGTGGTCGGCTTCGCCGCCTCCTCGTCCGCTTCGCCGCCGAAGGCATGCACACAGACGCCGCGGTCGCCGACGCGTTCCACCGGGAAGCAGAGGAAGCCGAGCGGATGCCGCACGGCGCGCAGTCCGCGGCGGCCGGAGGCGATCTCTTCCAGGACCGAGGTGGCCGTCTCGAAGACCTCCGGGGCCGAGCCGGGCCGGCTCATGGCCTGTTCGAGCTGTCGGTGATCCATGGGGCTGTGCACTCGGCCGCTCACCTCCGGTACGGGTTCTCCGCGTGCAGCGCCTTGCCGATGACCTCGCTGACGTCTCTGTCGGTGAAGGTCGGGGGAAGCGGGAGGCCGAGCCCCTCGAAGAGCCGGTGGGTCTCGTCGACCGTCGGCTCCTCGCTCAGCGGCACGGTGCGTCGCAGGTCGAGCGCGACGGCCTGTTCCCGGCTCTGGTGGAGTTCGGTGACGTAGTAGTCGTAGAGCGGACGGTCCCGTTCCACGAGCAGGTTGACCCGGCGGGGGTCGTCCTGAGTGATGATCAAGCAGGAGGCCGAGAGGTCGAAGCGCAGGGTGGGCACGACCGACGACAGGTGCACATCGATCTCCAGGGTGTCCAGCCGCTGCCGGTGCCAGCAGGCCGCGAGCACGGTGGCGAAGGACTCCTTGCGGGTCCGGTCGGCGCTCCAGCTGTCCGGCGGGACGACGTCCAGGCGGTGGGCGAAGGTCTGCCGGAAACGCGCGTACGCCGCGCACGCCTGCTCGTCGGCCGGGTTGATGATATCGATCTTGAAGGTGAGGGAACGGCGCTGGAGCTGCGCCTCCCGGATGCAGACCGGCAGGGTGACGGCCCGCAGATAGGTGCCGGTGCCGCCCTTGAACACCCAGCGGTCGGTGTGCTGGCGCGCCCGGTCCAGGGCCAGTTCGAGCTCGGCGCCGGTCAACGACCGCACCATGGTGAGGTCTTCCAGCGCCCGGTGCGTCACCGACATCGCCCCCTGGATGTCCGCCACGCGGCGCCGGCGCTCGGTCAGCGTCCCGAAGACCAGCGCGGCCAGCACCAGCAGGGTCGCGCCGGACGTGACATTGTCCTGAATCGCCCCACCGAAGACATCCAACAGACCGATGACCAACGCGGCGCCGAGAGCAACGATGCTGTCCAGATTGCGGATGGTCCAGGCGACGGAGTTCTCGATGCCCCGCCGCGTCTCTGCGGTCCTGCGTGCCACGCCCATAACCTCTCCCCCGGGTACCGGCATCGTAGGAGCGGGCCGAGCCCGGCGGCCAGGGATTCCGGCACCGAAGATATCTTCTGCGCCACGTGTGCAGGGGAGTTGGGGCGGCGGGAGGGAGGGCCGGCTGGAGGCGCAGCTCAGTGGCGTCCCGAGACCGGCGGCGGTCACGACTGCGGCGGCGTGATGATGACGCCCTTAGGGGGGTGAAGGTGCCTAGGCGGCGGGTCGGGTGGCTTGTTCGTCGTCGTGGGGCGGTGCGCCGCCGGGCCGTCGCGCGTGATCGCTGACCTTGAGCAGCAGGGCGACGAGCAGCCAGTTGGCGATCATCGACGATCCGCCCTGGGCGAGGAAGGGCAGCGCCTTGCCCGTGAGCGGCATCAGGCCCGTCACGCCGGCGGCGACCACGAAGACCTGAAGGGCCAGCGCCGAGGCCAGTCCCAGCGCGAGCAGCTTGCCGAAGGGGTCCCGGGACACGAGCGCCGCGCGCAGGCCCCGCTCGGCCAGCAGGGCGTAGAGGAGGAGCACCGCCATCATGCCGGCGAGGCCGAGTTCCTCCCCGACGGTGGTGAGGATGAAGTCCGAACGGCCGGCGAAGCCGATCAGTTCGGGGTGCCCCTGGCCGAGACCGGTGCCGGTCATGCCACCGGAGCCGAAGCCGAACAGGGCCTGTGCGGCCTGGTCGGAGATCAGGCCCGGTGGGCGCCGGTCGACGGGAAGGAAGATGTCGAACGGGTGGAGCCAGGCCTCGATCCGGCCCTTCACATGGGGTTCGGTGGAACCGACGACGGTCGCGCCGACCACGGCCATGAGCGCGCCGCACACCACCCAACTGCCGCGGCCCGTCGCGACGTAGAGCATCACGATGAACAGGCCGAAGAAGATCAGCGACGTTCCCAGGTCACGCTCCAGGACCAGCACCAGCAGGCTCGCGCTCCAGACGGCGACGATCGGGCCGAGTTGCCGGCCGGGCGGCAGCCGCATGCCCAGGGCCCGCCGGCCGGTCAGCGCCAGGGCATCGCGGTGGCTCACCAGGTATCCGGCGAAGAAGACGGCGATCATGACCTTCACGAACTCGCCCGGCTGAAAGGACACCGGCCCCAGATACACCCAGCGCTTGGCTCCGTAGGTGTCGCCGGCGTAGAGGGCCGGGGCGATCAGCAGCACGAGGGCAGCGGCCATGGTGACGTAGATGTAGCGCTGAAGCTGCCGGTAGTCCTTGAGCAGGGCCAGCGTGAGGAGGCAGGCGGCCACGCCGAGCACGGTCCACAGGAGTTGCTGCCCGCCGGCGGGCGGCGTGCGGTAGGCGTGGTCGAGGCGGTGGAGGAGGACCAGCCCCAGTCCGGTGAGCAGCGTCGCGAGCGGCAGGATCAGCGGGTCCGCGTACGGGGCGAAGCGCCGCACCGCGAGGTGCGGGGTGAAGGCGAGGCAGCACATCGTGAGCGCGAACTCGGGGGCCCCGTCCGGCACGGCGCCCCCGGTCGCCATGCCCGCGGCGATATAGCCGTAGAGCACGATGACCACGACGAACGCCAGCAGCAGTGCTTCCTGCCTGCGCGCGATCCTGCCTCTCGGGGGCCGTTCCGGGGCGTCGGGGGCGGCGGCCCGCGGCGCCGGGAAGGTCAGTCCACGCACGGGACGCCGCCTCCTTCGACGGTCTCCCGCCGGGGCGTCGCACCGGACGGGGGAGCGGCGGAGCGACCGGCCGCCGGCGGCCCGGCAGTGGGCTCCGCCCCCGTGTCCGCCCCCTTGTCCGCGTCCCTGTCCGCCCCCGTGCCGTCGTCCTTGCGGTCGGCTTCGGGGCCCATGCGTTCCCGCACGAGCTTCCTGAGCGTTCCGCGGTCGACCAGATTCACGTCCTCGCCGTGGTGTTGGGCGAATCCGGCGATCGGCAGGGTCGAGAATTCGACGTTGCCGCCCGACAGGTTCTTCGCCTGCTTGAGGAAGGCGGGCAGGTCCCAGCCCTCGTCGATGACCACGTCCTGTTTGGCGACGTCGAGCAGCCGCAGCAGCCGTGCCGGGTCCGTGAAGGTCTCGGCGCTGTCCAGCTTGTGCAGGGCCGAGGCGAGGAACGCCTGTTGCCTGCGGGTGCGGTCCAGGTCCCCGCGCGGCAGGCCGTGGCGCTGCCGTACGAAGGCGAGGGACCGGGCTCCGTCGAGCGTCTGGCGGCCCGCGGGGAAATCGGCCCCGGAGTAGCGGTCCTTCACCGGATGCTTGAGGCAGACCGGTACGCCCCCCAGGGAATCGGCCAGGTGGTAGAAGCCGGCGAGGTTCACTTCGGCGAAATGGTCGATCGGCACGTCCAGGAACCGCGAGACGGTCGTGAGCGTTGCCCGTCGTCCCGCCTCCCGTCCGGCCTGTTCGAGGGCGCGGTGGTCCGAAGTGCCCTGTCCGGCGAGGAGACTCTCGCGGTGGGCCTTGGCCAGGCCGTACGCCTTCTTGATCTTGTCCTGGGGGAAGCCCGGGATGTCGACCAGATCGTCGCGTGGTATCGAGAACGCGGTGGCCCTGCCGCCGCCGGCCGGTACGTGCAGCAGGATCAGGGTGTTGGTGTTGTAGCCGCCGATGTCCGAGCTCCCGGCGTGGAGTTTGTCCAGAACCGCGGGCGGGAGGTCCTCGCCGTTCTGGTCCTTGCGGCTGTCCAGCCCCATGAGCAGGATGTTCGTCGCTCCGCCGGTGGACCTGGGGGCCGTGCCGTCCAGGGCACGGGAGCTGCCCATGCGGCCGAAGACGTCGTGGTACACGTACCAGCCGCCGAAACTGATCGCCAGCAACAGCAGGGCGAGGAACGCGAGCACGAGCCGGCGGGTCCGGGCCCGCCTGTGCCGACGGCGGCGGGTGCGGGTGGCGTCGGTCCCGGCCGGCCCGGGGGAAGCGTGACGACGGTGGTGCATACGGGCGTCCTGTCGGTCTCGTCCCGGCGGCTCTCGGCGGACGAGGGCCACGGGCGCGTAAGGGCGAGTCCCGATTGTCGGCAAGGCCGGCTGAAGGAACGCTGAGGTTCCTGACGCCGTCTTCAGACTCCGCGGGCCGGGAAGCGGGCCACCAGGAGGGCGCCGCGCGCACTGGGTTCCACCCGCAGACTGCCCCCGTGGGCCCGTGCGATGTCCCGCGCGATGGCCAGGCCCAGTCCGGTGCCGCCGCTTTGGCGGTGGCGCGCGGGATGCAGCCGGGCGAAGCGCTCGAAGACCTGCTCCGCGGCCTCGGGCGGGATGCCCGGACCGTCGTCGGCGACCCGCAGCACCGCCTGCCCGGTTGCGGGTTCCACGGCGGCGCTGAGCCGGACCTCGCCGGCCGCGTGCCGCAGGGCGTTGTCGACGAGGTTGGCCAGCAGGCGTTCCAACTGCACGGCGTCGCCCCGTACGGGCACGGGTGCCGCCGCGTCCAGCACCAGCGGCACCCGGGGACCGCGTCGCCGGGCGATCTCCTCCGCGCACAGCAGAGCCAGATCGGCCGGGTCCTCGGCCGGCGCCGGCTGGGTGTCGAGCCGTGCGAGCAGCAGCAGATCATCGGCGATCCGCTGGAGGCGCACCGCGGCATCCAGCGCGTGTCGTACCGGGGCGGCCGACTTCGGCGTCTGTTGTTCCGAGGCGGCTGACTCCGACGTCTGTTGTTCCGGGCCGGCCGACTTCGGCGTCTGTCGTTCCGGGGCGGTCGACTCCGGCGCCTGGGTGGCGAGCAGCGCCACCTCCAGTTCGGTCCGCAGCGCGGCGATCGGATTGCGCAGCTCGTGGGAGGCGTCGGCGGTGAACTGCCGTTGCCGCGAGACGGCTTGCTCCAGGCGGTCGAGGGTGCGGTTGACCGTACGGGCCAGGAGCGTGATCTCGTCCTTCCCCTTGGGGTCGGGCACCCTCCGGTCGAGTGCGCTCGCCGTCACGGAGGCGAGCTCGGCACGGATGGCCTCCACGGGACGCAGCGCGAGCCCGGTCACCGCCCAGGCGATGACGGCGGCCAGCGCCATCAGCAGCGGACCGCCCACCAGCAGGGTCACGCCCAGCGCGCGGGTGGCGTCGTTGAGGTCGGCCAGCGCGGTGAGCGCATAGACGTACCGGGTGCCCTGCGTCGACTCATCGCGCACGACGACCGCCAGACTGCGCTGGCCGGAGGCCGCCGTCGTGGGCAGGACCTTGCTGCTCGTCTCCTTGCCCGGGGCCGGCCGGAAGCCGGCGAGCTCGGCGGCGCCGCCGGCGGCCGGGTCCGGGCCGGTGCCCGCGAGTGGCTGCCCCTGGGGACCCAGGACGACGACGGCATCGACTCCGCCGGCCGGCTGCGGCAGATGACGGGGGAGCGCCCCGGTCGTGCCGGCCACCTTGCGGGCGGCCAGTTCGGTGCGGTCCTGGGTGTTGTCCAGGAGGTTGTCGGTCAGCGTCACATACAGCCAGGCGCCTCCTACGGCCAGGACCATGGCCATGACCAGGGCGGCGGCGGTCGCTGCCCGCGCCCGTACGCTGCGTGGCCGCGGCAGTGACCGCAGCAGCGCGCGCAGCCGGTCAGCCGCCATCGGGCGCGATCCGGTACCCGAGGCCACGCACCGTACGGATGGACCGCCGCCTGAAGGGGACGTCGATCTTCTTGCGCAGCGAACTGATGTAGACCTCGACGATGTTGGGGTCCATGTCCAGCGGGGAGTCCCATACGTCGTGCAGGATGTGCAGCTTGGCGACCGTGTCGCCGTCGCCCGCCATCACACAGGCCAGGACGGCGAGTTCACGGGCGGTGAGCTCGATCTCCGTCTCCGCCCGTCGGCAGCGGCGGGCGACCGTGTCGACGACGAGATCGCCCGCCTGCAGGGTGGTGGACTGCACTTGCTGCGCACGACGGCTCAGCGCCCGCAGCCGCGCCAGCAGCACGACGAACGAGAAGGGCTTCGCGAGGTAGTCGTCGGCGCCCGAGTCGAGGCCCTCGGCCTCGTCGTGCTCCCCGTCCTTGGCGGTCAGCATGAGAATGGGGGTGGTGTCGCCCGTGTCCCGCAGCCGGCGGCACACCTCGTAGCCGTTCAGGCCGGGGAGCATCACGTCCAGGACGAGGGCGTCGTAGTCGCGGATACGGGCGAGGTCGAGGCCGCGGTGACCGTCGTGGGTGACATCGACCCAGTGCCCCTCGATCGACAGCCCCCGGCGCAGGCTGTCGGCCAGCCCTTCCTCGTCCTCGACCACCAGAATGCGCATACCGGCAAGGATGACATATCCGTTATGAAGCGATTTGGGCGGGATGGGGGAGCGGGGTGGGGGAGCGGGGTGGGGGCGGCGGACCGGTCGGCGGTGCCGGGG